>JAUMBX010000220.1:0-7667 GCA_032119515.1 Steroidobacteraceae bacterium
CCTGTCCAAGCCTGATTACGAAAAGGCTGCACTGGAGCTGGCTTCCGCCCAGGCCCAGGTCGTCGCCGGTCAGGTGAGCGTGGAGAATGCCCGGATCGCGCTCAACGACACCGAAATCCGCGCCCCCATTGCCGGCACGATCATCGAGAAGAAGGTCGAGACCGGCCAGGTCATTTCTTCACCCACCCAGGACGTGGGCGGCGGCACCCTGCTGCTCAAGATGGCCGACCTCGCCCGTGTGCAGGTGAGGGTGCTGGTGGACGAGACCGATATCGGCAAGATCGGCTCCGGGCTTCCGGTCAAGGTGACCGTGGCAGCCTTTCCCAACCAGCCCTTCGAGGGGGAGGTGCTGAAGGTCGAGCCGCAGGCTGTCGTGGAGCAGAACGTCACCCTGTTCGGGGTGCTGGTGTCGATCGACAACCGGCAAGGCCTGCTGAAGCCCGGAATGAACGCGGAGGTCACCATCACGGTGGCCAGCAAGCAAGACGTGCTGACCCTGCCCGTGCCGGCCCTGCGGACTGATCGCGACCTGGCCTCGACGGCCGGGATCCTGAGTATCGAGGAGGCGGAGCTGAGGGCGCAGCTGGACGCCCAGCAGCAGTCGACGGGCGATGCCCCGCCAGCGGCTCCCGCGCGGGAGACCCTGGTCCTGGGTGGGCGAAGCATCGAGTTACCCGAGGGCGTCGGCGCCGCCGAGGTGCGGGCCCTGATGGACAAGCGCCGTTCCGGCGGTGAACTGTCGGCCGAGGAGCGTTCGCTGATGCGCAAGGTCTTTCAGGGCATGGGCCAGGGCGGCCCGCCGCGGGGCGGCTATCAGTTCGGCTCCAGCTTCTGGGTGGTGGTCGAGCGGGATGGCGCGACCGTGCCGGTGCGGGTGACCACGGGTATCACGGACCTCGACCGGGCAGAGATCATCGACGGCCTCGAGGAGGGTGAACAGGTCCTGCTGTTGCCCAGTTCGCACCTGCTCGAGGTCCAGCAGCAGCTGCAGTCCTTCATCAATCGTCGGATGGGTGGGGGCGTCCCCGGCATCGGGCAGAGGAACCAGCGCTGATGTCCTTTCTCGAGGTCATGCGGGTGGCGCTGGAGTCGATCCGGGCCAACCTGTTCCGTGCGGTGCTGACCATGCTGGGGGTCATCATCGGTGTGGCCGCAGTGATCACCATGGTGGCCCTGGGGTCGGGTGCCCAGCGGGCCATCGACGAGCAGCTGGAGGCGCTGGGCGCCAACCTGTTGACCATCAATTCCGGCATGTGGTTCATGCGCGGCGTGTCCCGCCAGCAGGACACGCTGACCATCGACGACGCCATGCGGCTGGCCGAGGAATCGACCCATCTGGTGGCGGTCGTGCCGGAGATGTCCATCCGCGAGCAGGTCAAGTCTGGCAATCGCAACCTGAACGTCAGCGTTACCGGGACCACGCCGAACTTCGGTGAGGTGCAGGGCTTCACCCTGGCGGCAGGGCGCATGTTCAGCGCAGCAGACGATGCGGCGCGCCGGCGGGTGGTGGTGGTCGGTGCCGAGGTCCCCGGCATGATCGACACCCAGCCCGAGCTGCTGGTCGGCCAGACCTTGTCCATCCGCTCGGTCCCCTTCGAGGTCATCGGGGTGTTCGAGGCCAAGGGCGCCGTGGGCATGAGCAATCCCGACGACGACCTCTGGATGCCGCTGCAGACGGCCCGTTATCGTTTGACCGGTGAGGACACTCTCCAATCGATCAGCGTCGAGGTGGCTTCGACCTCGACCATCGAGCAGGCCATGGTGGATATCGAGCGGGTGCTCAGGCGCGCGCACGGCATCCTGCCCGGCCGGGACAACGACTTTGCCATCTTCGATCGCAAGACCTTCTTCAACGCCCGCGCCGAGGCCACTGAGGTGTTTTCCTTCCTGCTGGCCGGCATCGCTGGCGTCAGCCTGGTGGTAGGTGGCATCGGCATCATGAACATCATGCTGGTGACGGTGACCGAGAGGACGCGCGAGATCGGCATCCGCAAGGCCCTGGGCGCCACCCGCAGCTCCATCATGCTGCAGTTCCTGGTGGAGTCGGTGACCCTCTGCGCGCTGGGTGGGCTGCTCGGGGTGCTGCTGGGGTCCGGACTGTCCAGCTTGCTGGCGAAGTTTGCCGGCTGGCAGACTTTCGTCACGCCCGGTAGCGTGCTGTTGTCCTTCGGTTTCGCAGCCGGCGTCGGCCTGGTGTTCGGCCTGATGCCGGCACGCCGGGCTGCGAGCCTCGATCCGATCGAGGCCTTGCGCTACGAATAGTCCCCGGGTTCAGCGCCGGTAGGGCCGGTAGGAAAACTTGGCGCCGCCGATGCTGGCCTCGTACATCAGGCCGCCCTTGATGATGACGAACGGCGCCATACCCTTGTAGTAACCCCCTTCGGTGGAGGTATCGCGTTTGTCGGTGCCGGCACTGGCGGTGCCGCCGCTGGTGCCTGCCGAGGCCTGGGCGCCCGCGGTGATGGCCACGGCGCTGGCCTGGGCCCCGAACTCGAAGCTGCCTGAGGTGAAATCCTCGAAGGCCCGCCGGTCCTTCAGGAACACGATCAGGCTGTAGCCCTGGGCACCGAGCTGCCAGCCGATGCTCAGCTGGGTCATCTTGGCCTTGCCGGTCGGCTTGCCACCGACGTAGACGCGGCCCTCGCCGTGAGCGCCGCCGATGCCGATGCCGGCCTTGCCGATGGTGGGGAAGACCGCATAGGCATAGCTGCGCTTGAAGAAGTCCGCGCTTTCCCCGGCGTCCTGGAACAGGCGAATGGTCTTGTCGTACTTGTCGGCCTGGGCGGGTACAGCCAGCAGCAACAGCAGCGCCAGCAGGGGAACGGCCAGCGGTGATGAATCAGGTCTGGACATGTCAGGCCTCCGGTGTGCCAAAACTCGATGCGCCTATCCTAGCCGATCGGCGGCGGTCGAAGCTTGTACATGACCGGAGTGACCAGCCTGGCCAGCAGGGTCGAGGAGATCAGGCCGCCGATGATGGCCACGGCCAGTGGCGAATACAGCCCCGAGCCCTGCAGGGCCAGCGGCATGAGGCCGCCGATCGCGGTCAGCGAGGTCAGCAGGATGGGCAGGAAGCGCACCTCGCCGGCGCGGGCGATCGCCTCGTCCAGCGGGGTTCCAGCGAGCCGTAGCTGGTTGGTGAAATCCACCAGCAGGATGGAATTCTTGATCTCGATACCGAGCAGGGCGATCAGTCCGATCAAGGCCGTGAAGGACAGCGTATAGCCGCACAGGAACAGGGCGAGGATCGCCCCCACCATGCCCAGCGGCACCACGCCGAACACGATGAGCGTGGAGCGGAAACTGCCGAACTCCAGGACCAGCACCGCGAGAATGCCGAACATGGCGACCAGCAGGGCCACCCCCATGCCACCGAAGGCTTCCTCGCGAGCCTCCAGTTCCCCCGCTGCCTCGTAACGATAGCCGGGTGGCCAGTCATGGGCGGCAAGGGCTGCCAGTACCCGTCCGGTCACGGCGTCCGTGGTGTGTCCGCTGGCGGGCCAGGCCGTGATGCTGATGGAGCGCTCACCGTTGTAGCGACGAATCACGTTCGGCGCCGTACGGAAAGTCGGATTCGTGACCTGCTCGAGCGGTACCTGCCGGCCCGACAGCGAGGACACCTCGATCTCGCCCAACAGGTCGATCGTCGGCCGGCCCTCGAAGGGCAGGCGCAGCGTAATGGGAAATTCGTCGCCGTCGGTCTCGCGCAGGGTGCCCGCCGGCAGGCCCGCGATGGCGAGGCGCACCGTGCGGTCCACCTCGATCGAGGGAATGCCAAACAGCGCCGCCTTGTCCGTGTCGATCCGTAGGTCGAGGTCGGTCCGCTGCAGGCGCAGCGGATTTTCCACGTCCCGGGCGCCCTCGGCGGCCAGGATCATGGCCTCGGTTTCGGCCGCCAGGGAGCGCAGTACCTCGAGGTCCGGCCCGATCAGGCGGATCTCCACCGGTGCGTTGATGGGCGGCCCGTTCTGGAACTCCCGCACCGATATCCGTGCGGCAGGGTAGGCGTCGAAACGGGCGCGCATGTCGTCGAGCAGTCGGCTGGTTTCGCCGGTTTTGTAGCGCTCGAGTTCGACCAGCACTTCCGCGATGTTTGGCGCATAGCTCCGGGGTATGACGTTGTAGTAGACGCGGGGATTTTCGTGCCCGAGGTTGGCAAACCAGTACCTGATCTCGGGGCGGCGGGACAACTCCTCCTCCACGAAGCGCAAGGCGCGGTCGGTTTCGGCAAGGCTGGCTCCCTCCGGCGCCTCGATACGGATCCGGAACTGCGGAATGCCCGCATTGGGGAACAGGCTGACGTTCATGCCGTAAAGCGCCAGCAGGATGGCGCCGCCGAACAGGGCCATGGCGCTCCAGAAAGTGGTCCGCGGCCAGTTCAGCGCAGTGCGCAAGGCCGGCCCGTACAGGCCGTGGATGGCGGCCATCACCCGATCGAGGGTGCGGTCCGAGATCCGGTCCGAGCCATCGAGCAGATGCCTGCCAAGGAGCACCACGCGGGCCAGCCAGGGCTGCCGCGGCAGCGGCCCCGGCTCCCCGCGCAGCAGCCGACTGGCCAGGAAGGGAATGATGGTCAGCGACACGAACAGCGAGGCGATCACCGTATAGATGACGGCTGCCGGCAATGAGCGGACGAACTCGCCGGATTCCTCCGGCAGGAACAGCAGCGGCAGGAAGGCAAGAATCAGGGTGGCCGTGCAGCCCAGCACCGCCAGCCAGATCTGGCTGGTGGCCGCGACCGCCGCTTCACGGCGCGGACGTCCCTCGCGGATGTGCCGCGAGATGTTCTCCACCACCACGATCGAGTCGTCCACCAGGAGACCCAGCGCCACGACGAAGCCGGCGATGGAGAGCTGGTTGAGGGTGAAACCGGTGAAGTAGAGGAAGGCCATGCCCATCGCCAGCGACAGGGGGATGGACATCATCACTATCCCTGCCGCCCTGAGTCCCAGGGGCAGCAGGGTCAGGGCCACCAGGCTGATGGCCAGTGCGAAGTCGAATTCCAGCTGCGACAGGCGCCGCTCCACGTTACGGGACTGGTCGAAGCCCCGCTCGAGACGCACACCCTCTGGGAGCTGCTGCTCGAACAAATCCAGTTTGCGATAAACCCCGTCGCGTACCCCGAAGACGTTTTGCTTGTCCTTCATGTTGGCCGTGACGAATATGGCCCTGCTGCCGTTGAAGCGACCCAGGTAACGCTCCTCGGCCGTGCTCCAGGACACTGTCGCCAGGTCTCCCACCCGCACCATGCGGCCGTCGCGCGCGGCCACCACCGTAGCGCGCACCTGCTCCAGCGACTTGTAGCCGCCGGAGGTCTTCAGGTTGAAACGCCGCGCGCCCAGGTCGACCGCGCCTCCCGGTATGACGGCGCTCTCGCTGCGGATGGCATCGATCAGTTGCCCCAGGGAGACTCGGGCGCTGGCGAGCCTGGTGAGATCGACCGCTACCCGCACCTCCGGCTCGGGCAGGGCCCAGACCTCGGCCAGGCGGATCCCGGGCACGGCCTCGATGGTGTCCTGCAGGTCCTCGGCGATCTCGCGCAGCTCGCGCCAGTCTGCCGTATCGCTCAGCAGGGCCATCTGCACCATGTTGGTCAGGCTGGGCTTGAATTGCTGGACCTTGAGGTCCAGCAGGTCCGGTGGGAGGGCAGGGCGCAGGCGGTTGACCTCGCGGATCACCTCGTCGTACTTGCGATCGGGGTCAACCCCGTAATTGAACTCGACCGAGATGGTGGCCACGCCGTCGCTCGCCGTACTGGCAATCTTCTCGATGTCGTCGAGCCCCTGCAGGGCGTCCTCGATCGGCTCCACCACCAGTTGCTCGATGTCGGCAGGATCCGCGCCCGGGTAGGCGATCACGATCAGCGAGCCTGGAAAGGTGAGCGAGGGATCCTCGGCCCGCGGGATGGCCTTCAGCGCGGTAAGCCCGGTTGCGCCGAGCAAGGTGAACAACACCAGCGTGAACTGCCAGCGCCCTACCGCGAAGGACCAGAGGCTCATGGCGTGGCCCTCAGCCGCTACCGATCACGCGGACGGTTTGCCCATCGCGCAGCCAGGTGGCGCCTTCCGTCACCACCTGCTCACCGCCGCTGAGCCCGCCCAGGACCTCGATGCGGTCGCGCACCAGGCGCCCGATGCGAACCTCGACGCGCTCGGCGACCGCACCCTCCTCGCGGCGGGCGACGATAAACACCTGCGCCCGGTTGCCGTCGGCCTCCAGCAGCGCCTCCACGGGGATGGTGGTGACCAACCCTCCGCCGGCTGCCGGCTCCAGGCTGACCTTGGCGACCAGGCCCTGCACCAGTCCCTCGACGTTGCCTGCGATTGAGATCCTGGCCTCGAAGGTCCCGGTCATCGGATCGGCAGCCGAGGCCAGTTCCATCACCTCGCCACGGAGCATGCGACCGGGCAAGGCATCGAGCTCGATGCGCGCTGGGTCGCCGAGGGCCACACTCATGCGTTCGCGATCGGACAGTGATGCCTTGACGATCCATCCGGAACCCGTGTTACCGAGCACCAGTACCGGATGGCCGGCTGCGACCAGCTCGTCCTGCTCCGCCAGCTTGCGCAGGATCACGCCGTCGGCCGGAGCCTCGATACGGGCGAGGCGGGCGTTGAATTCCGCTGCCTGAAGCTGGGCGCGCGCGACCTCGCCCGCGGTGCGCAGGTCCTCGACCTGCTCACGGGTGGCCACTTCGTCGGCAAACAGTGCTTCGCCACGCTCGAGGTCGCGCTGCGCCTTGTTCGCCAGGGCACGAGCCTGATCCAGCGCGGCCTGGATTTCCTGGCGATCGAGCTCGGCCAGGGGCTGGCCGCGTACCACCCGCTGGCCCTGCACCACGCGGACGCTGGCGATCACGCCAGCCATCTTAAAGGACAGCCTGATCTCCTCGGCGGGCGCCACCACGCCGATGGTGCGCAGTCCAGCCTCGGGCGCTTCGCGTCGCGCTTCGGTCACCCTGACCGGCGCCTGGGACACCGCGGGCTCGAGGTTGGCCGGCTCGCCGCAGGCCGTCAGCAGGAGGAGGGCAAGCAGAGCAGGTGGCAGGAGAGATCTCATTGCGGGAAGGCTCCGATGGCGTATTCGATGGCAACCAGGGCGCCGATTGCCCCGTAGCGGCTGAACTGCCGACCGAGCCTGGCCTGGGTGAGAACGCGCCGCGCGTCGATGAACTCGACCTGGGCAATCTGGCCGAGGTCGCGCTTGCGCCGGGCAATGTCGAAGGCGCCCTCGGCGGCCTCTACCCGCTTCTCGGCCCGTCTCAGGGAGGCTTCGGCAACCTCGAAGTCCTGCAGCGCCGCCGCAACCTCGAGTCCGACCTGCTGGGCCAGCAACTCCCGCTGGGCGCGCAGCTGTTCGCTCCGTGCCCTGGCTTCCCGGACGGCGGCGCGGTCGCCCCCGCCTGAGAACAGGTTGAAACGCAGCACCAGGGAGGCGAGGGTGAAGCGGTCCTCTGCAGCGAAGCCGTACTCCTGGCCCTGAATGCCGGTGTCGATGGCCAGCGCCAGGCGCGGCAGGAAGGCGGCCCGGGCCAGGTCCTCGGCGGCCTCTGCGGCATCGATGCCTTGATCAAGCTGTCTCAACTCGCGCCGCTGGCGGCTGGCCCGGGTGGCCAGTGCAGCGGGCGCTGCCTTGATCCGGCTCCACCAGGAGGCAATGTCTGCATC
>JAUMBX010000221.1:0-745 GCA_032119515.1 Steroidobacteraceae bacterium
GCCCGCGTCGTGAAGTTCACAGGCAACCTTGTTGACCGCCATGTGATCGGGATGCCTATCGAAGCGGAAAGGCACGTAGACGGCTGCTGGTTGCAACAGCGCAAAAAGACTGCGAAGCCTTGTGGCAAGTTCCCTGACGTGACGAGCGAGCTTGCCGTCCGGCAAGTTGAGGAAATGCAGTTGTCCGTCGCTGATACCGTACGCTCCCGCTGCAGCGCGTGCCTCGAACTCCCGCCGGGCGGCCTGCGTCGCTAGTTTTGCGACCTGCCCTGCGCCGTCTGTGACGAAGGCAATATGAGCTCTATTCCTCTAAGTGTGCGTAGCAAGCAGCAATCCGCAACCAAGCGACTCGTCGTCCGGATGCGGCGCAATCACCAGGAAGCTCGCACTCATGTACAAGGCTCCTGGCCAGCGGCTTGCCTCAGGATCGAATGCACCGACCGGGCGCAATTTGACCAGGAGAAAGCACGGCTGCGGCGGTAACCCGCTTCACGTCGCCTGACCCATTCCTCAGGATCACCCAGCATCCTGACCGTAACGTCGGCAATTTCCTTCGGGTTACGCGGATCCACCAATGCAGCGGCATCACCAGCGATCTCTGCCAGCCCGTTCACCATCGAGGTGACTATTGATTGCAAGGGTGTATTTGAATGCTGGCACTGCAGAATAGTAAATTTCCACTAACAACAGCGTCATAATCAAAGCAAATAAAACGCTTTCAGCTACCGTCATGGTAAACAATTTT
>JAUMBX010000221.1:755-12039 GCA_032119515.1 Steroidobacteraceae bacterium
CCCCGGGGGCTTCGATCTGCCCGAGGGGCTGCGCCTCGGCGACCTGCGGGCGCGGATGCCCATTCAGCAGGGGCAGGGCACCCTCGAGGCGTTGCGCTTCGAGGGCGCCACCGACGTCGAAGCCGACTACAGGTGTCCCGCAGGCCATCGCCTCGGTCAGTGGAATCGGGAAAGCCTCCTGGTTGGAGGGATACAGAAACAATTCTGCGCCAGAGTAAAGCGCCGGAAGGTCCGCCTGTTCAAGGTAGCCGGGAAAATGCACGTCCGCACCCCAGCCCTGCTCAGGAATTTCATAATCACGCCGCCAACGACCCAATTCGGCGCCACCGATGACCAGCGGACAGCCGGTCCGCGCATGAATGTCCGGGTATGCAGCAAGGAGCCCCGACACGTTCTTGCGCCCGCCGTCATCCACACGCGCGAGGGTCAGCATGTACCGCTCAGGCAAGCCGTATTTTTTTCTGACACGGTTTATTTCGGCAGTATCCTCAACGCGCCTGAAATGGCTGGCCGGTCCGAAATAAACGGTGCGCACTTTTTGAGGCGGAAGCTTGAAAATGCGATTGAAATCATCCGTTGTCAGTTGGGAAACGGACACTGCAACCTTCGACTTGCGCAGGTAAATGGGCATGAAAACGCGCATGTACAAGCGATCGAGCCAACCATAAAACCGGGCAGCATCCGGCAGAAACCAGTCGGCGCCGTGCAAGACCATGACCGACGGGATGGATCCGATCAGGGGCACGGTGAACTTGGGGTGGAGGATGACGTCTGCCTTGAAGTTGCGTGCAGCAGCAGGTGCCAGAAACTGGTCCCAGACAGCCTTGCTGTGCCCTGCAAGCAGCTTTTCAGTGACGCCCGGGCGTCCAGAATGCAAACCGAGATGGCGCGCAGAACGATACAGCAGCAGGTACTCGTCTCCCCGGTCAAGATCCAGGAGATGCTGCACCAGATTGCGGGCATATACGGCAACACCGCCTCGCTCGTCCAGCGCGCGCAACATGATGGCAATGCGCACGTCACGAATCCCCTGATCCGCGATAGCCGATCCGCCTGGCCGGCACGCCTGCCATCACGGAAAATGGCTCGACGTCACGAATGACGACCGCACCCGCAGCAATCACGCTGCCCTTGCCGATCTTGACCCCGTCGATGACAGTAACCCCTGCGCCAAGCCAGCAATCCTCGCCGATCACCAAGCCCCGGCCTGGCTGGATTTGGTTGGAGATCGGCCTTTCCCGGGCGCCACGCACCGCATAGCTGCCCCCACCCAGATAGCAGTTTGCGGCCAGCATGGTGTCTGCTCCAATGTCGATCCCGCCTGCTGAATACAGCAGACAATTTGCCCCGACGCTGACTCGCGGACCTAGCTTGAGATGACCGTGCAGAGCAGATAGCAGCGATCCGCGGCTGACGATGACATCATCACCAAGCGCAAACTCACCGCGCTCGCAGCGCTCAGCATCCAGCCGACAGTCATCGTCGATGGCCACACGCTCACCGAGCACCATGCGCCGCGGATGAAACAGGCTGATGTTGCGCCCAAAAACGGCTCCCCCGCCGCAGCGCGCGAAGAGCAGCCGTCCCCAGAGCCAGCGCCGGATCAGGAAGCCTAATGCACCAGGCAAGGGCGCCAGCCAGCAGGCCAGCAGTTCGTGCCGGACCAGGTCCAGCCAGGATCGGGCGCCGACCCGGTCACGGTATGCCTTCGCAGCGGACTCGTTCTCCATATCGTCCATTATCGGGCTTTTCGAGCTACGGCAAGCAGATGCCAGCCCATATTTTTCACCAAGCGCTCCGGACAGAACTGCCAGACCGCAGCGATAACCTCGGTACCCGTGTGTCCACCAGGTACTTTTTTGGGAAAGCGGTCGGTCCAGGCCCGCACCTCGGGAAACTCGGCGCAGAGGCGACTCCAACTGCCCGGCGATTCCAGTCGATAAAACGGCGCGTCCGCATGGCCGCCGTAGCCGCCCAGCAGCGGAGCCAGCAGTCCAATCCAGGATCGACGGTTATACGTCATCAGTATCGCTGTCCCTCCTGGCTTGAGCACGCGTGTCAACTCGATGATCACTGCCCTGGGATTCGGGACGAAGGGTATCAGTGCATAAGCGGTGACCAGGTCGAAGGTCTCGTCCATGAACGGGAGGCGGGCCGCATCACCCTGCAACAGGGTTGCTTGCACGCCGGCGGCCGCACAATTTTTGCGTGCGATCTCGACTGCCGTGGTGGACAGATCAAGACCCGTTACCTTCGCTCCTGCGCGCGCAAAGCGGATCAGGTCAAGGCCAATACCACAGCCCACATCCAGGACAGCGGAATCCCGCCAGCGGTCATATTGCATCAGGCCTTCGAGATAGGTGGCTTTCCGGTGGCGATACTCGTCATGGGCATCGATAAAACCTGAGGTTCCTGCCGGGTCATCGGACAGGGTCAGGTCCTGGACCCGTGAGTCCCAGTAGGCCCGCGCGCTGGCCACGGGATTCGCACTTGCCAGTCGCTGGATGTGGCCCATGACCTCACGTCGACGGCGTTGGCGCCGCCAGCCAGCACCCAACCGAGTCAGCCGACCCAGCGCAGAGGCAAAACCCGGGAACCGGTCCGGCATCCTGTCCGAGTGGTCAGTGTGCAGATGGCGCAGTTCACCAGCTAACCAATGCTCCAACTCGGGCAGAGGATAAGGCAGCCCAGCGATCTCGCGTCGTAGCCATACAAGAAAACTGCGCCGCGCCCGGGCTGCAGCTGAACCGGGGCCGTGAGCCGCCGGATCGTTACCCCGCGTCAACGACCACGGATGCTGCCGATACCGACACGGGGCAGCTGCCAGAACCATGCTGGTCGCGCGCAGCAGCGCCGACGCCAACAGGGCCTGGTCCTCGTAGTGACCGCTGAAATCCTGTGGAATGCTGCCACCCAAGGCACTACGCCTGAAAGTCACGCTGCACAAGCCGGGCAGCGGGGCACCGCGGGTTAAAAGCGTCCCGACCAGCAACCCGGGGGCAGGGATGGCGACTTCAGTAGTGGCCAGGGGTCCGATGACTTCATCCAGATGGCGTCGCCCTGCCCGCCCCCAACTTCGCCAGTACAGGTCGTGGCTGATCACTACGCCCAGTCCCGGATTGGACTCCAGCCAGGCCAGGTGTGATGCCAACCGGTCTGACTCATAGACATCGTCGGCATCGAGGAAGGCCACGTACTTACCGCGGGCGGCCATTACCCCTAGGTTGCGTGACGCCGCAGTACCACCCCAACGCCGTTCGGGATGCACGACCAGGCGCACTCTGGCTGGATCGCGCAGGGCGTACGCAGACGCTAACTGCAGGCTTGCATCAATGGAGCCATCGTCGACGAAGACCAACTCCCATTGCTGCAAGGTCTGGTTGAACAGGCTGTCGATAGCCTCGGAGAGAAAGCGCTCGCCGTTCCGGCAAATCATGATGACCGAGACAAGCGGATGCATGCTCAGTGCGCTTTGAACAATCTCGAGAGGGCTCCATCTCTCGCAAGAAGTTCACTCGGGCTGCCGATCTCTACTACCTGACCAGCTCTCAAGACGACGACCTGATGTGCCCGACTGATGGTGGCCAGGCTGTGGGCGATGAAGACGATGGTGCAGCGTCCGGCAAGCGCCTCGATGGCACGCTCGATCTCGTTGCCTGCCTGACTGTCCACCGCATTGGTGGCTTCGTCCAGGATCAACAGGTCAGGGCGACGAACCATGGCTCGCGCCAGAGCCAGGCGCTGGCGCTGACCGCCAGAGAGCCTCCGTCCCTGCGGCCCTACCGAGGTGTCCAGTCCAGACTGCAGGCTGGAGACGAATTCATCGGCCAGCACGCTGTGCAGTGCAGTAGCCATGTCGTCATCGCTGACCTCAGGCGCGCCGAGGCAAAGGTTTTCCCTGACACTGCCGTCGATCAGCTCAATATCCTGCCCGGACAGTGCAATACGCGACCGCCAGCGCGCGGTATTCAATTCGGCTAGAGGCCTTCCGTCAACCAGGATGCGCCCCTCGTCTGGCTCGTACAAACGACACAGCAGGTTGATCAGGGTCGATTTCCCGGACCCAGAGCCGCCGACCAGGGCGATGATCTCACCACGGCGAATTTCAAGGGACAGGTCGGTCAGCGCCGGCCGCGACACACCCTTGTAGGAGAAGCTGACACCCTCGAACCGGATGCACTCTTGCAGCCCGACAAAGTCCTCTCGACCGCTGGCGGCAGGATGGTCGCTGCTTTGCTGCTGGATTGCCTGCAGCTCTTCGATGCCGGTCAAATAGGCAGGAAGGGTCACGCGAAAGTGGTCCAGGCGCTTCATCGGATTCTGCAGGCGATACAGCAAGGCGAGGAAAGCAAACAGGGTCGGCAGGCTGATCCCGGCATGCAGCGAATATCCCAACACCGCCAGGAATATCGGCACATACAGGAACTCGACCACCGGCTGGATCGAACCCGTAAGCACGTCACTTCGAAAGGTGGAACGCCGGACGGCTTCGGAGGCAACCGCCAGCCGGGAAAGTCCCTCCTGCTCGGCGTTGAAGAGTCGCAGGGTCTTGACCGAGGCAATCAGCTCGAGGATCCGTCCCGACAAGCCACTGTGCGCGACCACCATCTTTTCACCAAGACGTCTGGAATGGCGGGTCATGGCCAGCACGAACAACGAAACGGGCACGATTGACAAGATCACCACCAGGCCAAGCCGCCACGACAGGAGGCCCAGAAGGCTTGCAAACACCAGTACCGTGCTACCGGAGATGAGGAGGGAGGAAAGCTCGCTTACGGATTCGCCGGCACGGTAGGCCTGGGTCTCGAACAGGTTGACGGTCTGCCCTGATTCCCGCGTGTTCATCACCGAAAAATCCATCCCCAATGTCGCCCTGGCTACTGCCATCCGCTGGTCGTGGGCGACCTTCCCGGCTACCCAGGATGTCAGCGCCGTATTGCTGACCATCATGGCTGCCTTGGCGGCGACCAGTACCGCAACCACCGCCCCCACCCACAGGAGTCGGTTTTCGGCTGGTAACCGGTCCGTTAAGTCCCTCAGGACGTCCGCGAGGACGCTGCCCGATTCGGGAATGGTCTGACTTCCTATCAGCTGATCCATGACCGGTATGAGCAACCCGATCCCCAGACCCTCCGCCAGCGATGCCAGGAGGCCAAGCGACAACATCGTGGGAACCGCCCATGGGTCGGGACGCACCAGCCTCAGGATTGCGCCGGCCGCCGCAACGGTCCCGTGGCGCGTATTCATGACCAGGCAACCCGGCCGCCATGCGCGCTATCCACTGGCTCGCGTAGCTCATCGATGGCGTCGAGAAAGATGATGCTGGCGGAGTCGCTAGCCATCTCAGGTACACCAGTAGGCGCGCAGCCAGGCATCGAAATAGGATCCGGACCAGTTACCGACGCCGAGGCGCGGCAGTGCAAGGGAATTGGAGGCCCGCGTTGCAAGTCCCTCGTCCGACGTGCATGCAAGACCAAAGCCTGCCGTCTTGACCAAATCGATGGACGAAGGGTCATACTCGCCATAAGGAAAAGCGAAGAGCGTTGCAGGCGCACCAGCCAGCAGCTCACACGCCTCTTTCGAGCGAAGAAGTTCCTGGGCGCAGGTCGAGGCATCGCGTACTGGCATACGCAGGTGGCTCGCTGAGTGAGATCCCAGTTTCACGAAGCCGCCCTTGATGAGCACCCCCACTTCCTCAGCTGACAAGGGCAGTCGCAACAGGTCGTGCACCGGTTCATGACCGGCCCACTCGCAGAGCTGGCGGATCCTGGCAGCAGTTTCCCGAACGTCCAGACGGGAAAGCGTCTCCCACAGACGGTTTCGCAGCGCGTCGGGGCCCTCCGCACGGCTCCATAGCACGCGCGCACCACCGACGGTCATGTCCAGCGAAGGCGGCAGCCGTGACTCCATCACCAGGTCTGCCAGCACGTCCCACCACCGGGGCTCGGCCGAATCCACCCCATCGGTGGCAAGAAACAGGGTCGCCGGAACGCCCGCGGCCGCGAGGATCGGCAGGGCATTTTCCAGGTTGTCACGGTAGCCATCGTCGAAAGTGACGGCCACCAGCGGCCGGGTCCGGGAGCGCAACAGCGCCGCTGGCAGGGATACAAGGTCGATCACCTCGCAGTGCCGCCGGAGGACACTCATCTGCTCCCTGAAGCGCCGGGGACTGACGCACATCTTCCACGGATCGTTGGCGGGTTCTACAACCCGGTGATACATGAGAATCGCTACTCGGGGAGCCGTTCGCGGCATTGCCAAGCGCCGCTGCCAGCGCCTGACCTTGCCCCACCACCGTTTTGCCGTTGCGGGCATTGCGCCTATGCCTGTTTCACGATTCGGGCTGCAATGATGAGCGGGAAGTCCGGATCGTGACTGTCCAGCTCGGCACTTTCCAGTTCGCCGATTGACAAGCCATGCAGAAAAGCGGTTGCCGCCATGACATTGCCCATCGACTCGACCTCGGGTTCATGGCCGAAGGCCTCCGTGAGCATCCGCCGGACTGAGTGCTGGGTAAACGCATAGTGCCAGGTATCGCCCCATTCGGTCCCGTTCGGGACAGGACTGATTCCTGGCACCGTCAGCAACAACCTGCCCCCCGGTCGCAGGATACGCGCCAGCGTGCAAACCGCAGCTGGCGCATCGTAAATCAGATGCAAGGTCTGGGTAATGACTGCGCAATCGTAGGAGTTGTCAGCAATCTGCGGTGCACGGGCGAGATCGGCGATCAGGGTAGCCAACGGGTTTCCCTCACGGACGTGCAGGACCTCGCTTCGGGTCACACGATCGGCGCCGAACTGTCGGGTGTAGAGAGACTCGCCGATTTCAAGCACCTCACCGCCGATGTCCCTGGAGTGACGCTCAAGAAAAGCGTCGACATAGTGACGGTCTATGGCGCGTCCGCGCAGCTCGCCTCGCGTTGGACGATCCTCGCCAAAATGGCTGCTCACGGGCAGGGTTCGTTTAAGGTCTCCCCAGTCGAGCTGGCCGGGCTGTGGGATGCCGAGCAGACGGCGCTTGAGACTGACGGCGCCGCGATAAAGGCGCTTTCGAAGGCGCATCAGTAGGCCTTGCGGTCTCCCAGGAGCATGACCGCAGTCTGCAGGATGATCTTGATGTCGAGCAAGGGCGTCCAGCGACGCAGGTACTCCAGGTCGTAGCGAATCCGGGCCTGCATCTCCTCGACCCGCGGAGTCTCGCCCCGATAGCCCTTGACCTGCGCCAGGCCGGTCATGCCCGGTGGCACCTTGTGCCTGATCATGTAGCCCTTGATCAGTCGCCGATACTGCTCGTTGTGGGCAACCGCGTGAGGCCGTGGACCGACTAGCGACATGGAACCGGTCAACACGTTGAACAACTGGGGCAGCTCATCGAGGGAGTAACGGCGCAAAACCTTGCCCAATGTCGTGATGCGCTCATCATCCCGCGTCGCCTGCCGGATTACCGCACCATCCTCCAGGACGGTCATGGTACGGAACTTGTTGACCACGATCTCCGTCCCGTCAAGCCCATACCTGCGCTGACGGAAGATGACCGGGCCGGGCGAGCCCAGTTTGATCAGCAGTGCGATCATGGCGAGCACAGGCGCGAGCAGTATCAGGGCACCACCGGCCAGCACGACGTCCATGAAACGCTTGAGCACGCCACGGTAGCCGTGGAAGGGCGTCTCACAGAGGGCTACGACGGGCACCCCGAGAATCTCCCCGGAGCGCGACTGGATGAGGTCGAAGACGAACACATCCGGCACGTAGTAAATGGAAGCCGTCGTGTCCTGCAGGTCATCAAGGAGGTTGGAGACCCGCTGGACATTGCGCATGGGCAGAGAAATGAAGATGACGTCGACTGTGTTATCGCGGATGTAACCTGCCATGGAGGCCAATCCGCCTCGCATGCGACTCTCGCCGTGGGCGCCGAGTCGATCGACGTTCCGGTCGTCGAAGAAACCGACGACCTTGACCCCCAGCTCGGGATGGTCGCGCAAGCGTTCATCCAGCGCAACGCTCGCCTCGTTGTAGCCAGCAAACACGGCCAACCTGGCGTTCGCTGGATCAAACAGGAAACGGCGGATGAACTCGTCCAGAACTACGGTCATCACTACCAGAACGGCCGGCGTCGTCACTGCCCAGGTCAACACGACGAGTCGGGAAAAGTTGGCGGAGACCTTGGCTGCGTAGCCAACCGCCAACAGGATTGCCAGCAGGGCGACCCACCGCACCAGTAACCCGGCAACCATGGGCCAGCGAGCCGCAATCAGCTGCTCAGAGGGCATGGGGGGCATCTGGATGACGATGGGGGCAATGACCGCCACCACGATGCCCATCATCAGAAACTCGCTGGACATCTCGGCACCCATGACACGGGCAATTCCGAGCAGCATTGCGACCGAGATGACAGAGGGCAGGACATTGCGCAGCATCCCGAGGAAGGCAAGGGAGCCACTGCGCTTGAATACGATCGGTTCGTTCATCCCTTATCCCTGGCCCGCCCCCGGGTCGCCACTATCGGGGCAGCCTTCCTGACCAGCCCATTTGGTACCTTTCAATGATGAACCAAATAGGCTCCTAAATCGCGACCTTTCTCAAAAAAAAGCCTTATGTAAACCGCTGACAGCGCAGCCCGCTCCTGATGCTACCCACGGCAATTTTGGTCGATTAAACCGGGCCTGCCCTGCGCGCGTGATGTCAGGACTGGACCAGGATGCGCAGCATGCGCCTGAGTGGCTCGGCCGCGCCCCAGAGCAACTGATCGCCGACCGTGAAGGCAGCGAGGTACTCGCCCCCCATGGCCAGCTTGCGCAGGCGGCCCACCGGGATGCGCAAGGATCCGGTCACGGCAGCCGGCGTCAGGCAGGCCAGGGTCTCCTCCCGACGGTTGGGTACCACCTCCACCCACTCATTGGCACCGGCAATCGCCGCCTCGATCTCCTGTAAAGGGATATCCCGCGCCAGCTTGATGGTCAGCGCCTGGCTGTGGCAGCGCATTGCGCCCACTCGCACGCACAGGCCGTCCAGCGGCAGCGGGCTGCCCTCGCGCCCGAGCAGCTTGTTGCCCTCGGTACTCCCTTTCCACTCCTCCCGGCTCATGCCGTTACCCAGGTCGCTATCGATCCACGGCAGCAGGTTACCGGCCAGCGGGTGGCCGAAGGCCTCGCGAGGCATGTCCGGCCCGTTGAGGCTGGCGGCCACCACCCGGTCCAGCTCCAGGATGGCGCTGGCGGGATTGGCCAGAAGGTCAGGACCCGCCGCAGCCAGGTGACCCATCTGCAGCAACAGCTCGCGCATGTGCCGGGCGCCCGCGCCGGAGGCCGCCTGGTAGGTCATGGACGAGACCCACTCGACCCAGCCACGACGAAACAGGCCTCCGACAGCCATGAGCATCAGGCTGACCGTGCAGTTGGCACCGACCCAATCGCGCCTTCCTCGATCAAGTCCGCGCTGGATGACGTCGCGATTGACAGGGTCCAGGATGAGGACGGCATCCTCGTTCATGCGCAGCGTCGAGGCGGCATCGATCCAATGGCCCGTCCAGCCACGCCTGCGCAAGGCTGGATGCACCTCGCGGGTGTAGTCCCCGCCCTGGCACGACACCAGGATGTCGCAGGCCGCCAGGGCCTCGACGTCGTTCGCGTCCTGCACCAGTCCGGGGTCGAAACCCAGGCCCTCCACCCTCCGCCCGACCTGGCTGGTGGAAAACAGCACCGGCCGGATGAAGGCGAAATCATCCTCGTCGCGCATGCGGTCCATCAGTACCGAACCGACCATGCCACGCCAGCCCACGAAACCAACCCGGGGATTTGTCATAATCGTCAAGACCCGCCATTATTGCAACGCAATACGAGATGATACCGCGGGCGCTCGGGGAGCAAGGAGGTGTCGTCTTGACGCAGCCTGTGGGTCGCGAATTCATCAGCCTGCAGCACAGCAGGTTCGGGCCGCGGCAGGTCCACTTGCGCCGGGCAGGGCGCGGTCCGGCCGTGCTCCTGCTGCACCAGTCGCCCCTCTCCTCACGCGACGTGCTGCCCATGCTCGGCAGGCTGTCCGCCACCCACACCTGCATCGCTCCCGATACCCCCGGTTACGGCCTGTCCGATCCGCTGCCGGCCGGAGCGGGCATGGAGGCGTTTGCAGCCGCGGTCATCGAACTGGCTGACGGACTGGGACTGGAGCAGTTTGCGGTGTACGGGCTGCACACGGGAGCCATGATCGGGCTTGCGGTGGCGCTGCATTTTCCCGAACGGGTCACGGTCGTCGCCGCCAACGGGTGCCTCGCCCTGAGCGCGGCAGCGCGCGAGGACATGCTGGCCAGGTATCTGCCAGCCTTCAATCCCACCTGGGACGGCGCTCATCTCGCGTGGCTGTGGGCCCGGCTGCGCGAGCAAACCCTATTTTTTCCATGGTATCGGGGCGAGGCGGATTGCCGCATGGCCTACGACGTGCCCTCCCCGGCGCATCTGCAGGCGGCTGCGCTGGAATTCCTGAGGGCAGGGGATCACTACCGCACGGCCTACCGGGCCGCTCTGGCCTTCGATGCCGCCGATGCACTTCGCAGGTTGAAGGTCCCCACCCTGGTGACGGCCTCCTCTCGTGATCCCCTGAGCGACGACCTCGTCAGGTTGCCCACGGATGGCCCCATGGTGTCCATCGTGCCGGGCGGTTCGGCGGAAGAAACCCTGGCCATCTGCGAACGGTTCCTGGCCGATCGTCCTGCCAGCGTACCCCACGCCGCTGCCAGCGACCCACTACTGGGGGGCCGCCCGTGGCAGGCCATGCTGGGCCCACCTGGCCAGCAGCTGCGCTGCCGGTGGCAGGGTGCACCCAGCGACCCGGTCATCCTTATCCTTCACGATGCATGGTCCTGCTCCGACCAGGCCCTGGCCGGCCTGGCGGAATCCTGCCCGTCGGGACAGACCCTGCTGGCCTGCGACTTGCCCGGCCACGGCGAGTCCGACCCGGTGGGCAGCCATCAGGTGTCGCGCATAGAGCAGCATGCAGCGTTGGTCTCGACCCTCCTGGATCGACTCGAGATGCGGACTTGCCGCGTCGCGGGCTTCGGCTACGGAGGACTGGTGGGGATCGAACTTGCCTTGCGTGACGTGCGCATCGCCAGCCTGGCAACCCTGGGCCTGTCGGTGAACCGGGGGGATGCCCGCTGGGATCCGACGGCCTGGATGAACGAACTCGCCCCGCGCTGGCATGGCGGCCATCTTCTGGCGGCCTGGCACATGATGCGCGATTCGGCCTTGTTCAATCCCTGGTTCGAACGAACCGAGGCAGGCATCATTGAG
>JAUMBX010000222.1:0-2478 GCA_032119515.1 Steroidobacteraceae bacterium
TTCTTGATGCCGCTCATCACCGCCATGACGCCACCCGCCGCTGCCCCATAGCGCGCGGCGTCGACCACCCGGGAACAGGTGCTGCCGCTGCAATTGTCAGGCACCAGGATGGAGGCGGCGACCGCAATCGCGCCCATTGCGATGCGGTTACGGGCCTGCGTCTTCAGCTTCTCTTCCGCCTGGATCTCGTCGTAGGTGTAGCGACGCCAGTTGGAATAGGGCTCGTCCATGCGCTCCGAGAACGAGGCATAACTGTCACTCACGGCATCGACCAGGTTGGCATCACGCTCGCGGATGCGCTCCACGCGCTGCAGCATGGGGTCATCGGCAGCAGGCAGGCGGGCAACTCGGTAGCGCCCGCTCTTCTGGTCGAGGGCCAGATAACCAGCGAAAACCTCGGGCGCGAACTCACCCGCGAAACGCAGGTCGGCCACGCGCTGCAGCTCCAGCGTCTGGGCGGCATCAAGAGCCTGACGGGCACTCAGCAGGTCGTTGGCGATGTTGACGTAGACGTTCTGGAATGGATCGCGGCCGAGATTGCCGCCCTCCCGATAGGAACGGGTGTCCGCCATCCCCTCATAGGATTTCTCCAGCCACACCCTGCCAGTGGCGTCGGTGGCGCGAATCGCCAGGCGCAGCTCGGCGCCGTCCGAAGACTCGATTCGCCCGTCGACACTCAGGTCCGTGGCATCCACCAGCGTGGGAACCACCCGAACCACGCCCCACTGGCCGGTGCCGGCCAGGGTCTCGCGCAGGCGCGAGGCCATGTAACGCGCCTCTGCCCTGCGGATGTCCGGATAGACCCGCAGCTCGTCGGCCTTTTCCGGATCCTCCAGGGCCGCCTCGGGGATGCCGGGGTCGAACACCCGGATGCCGACATCGAGCAGCTTGTCCTCGGCAATCTCGGTGCTGGCCTGCACGGCCTGCAGCTGCGGCAGTGGGCGGGTTTCCTTGACCATGCAGCCCGCCAGGACGCCCGTCACCAGGAGCGCGAGCCCTGTTCTGAAATGTATCCGGTTCATGTTCATACCCGTCCGCTACTGGCCCTTCTTGTAACGCCGATACTCTTCCCACAGGGCTTCCCTGAGTTCGGGGTCGGTCTCGGCCATGGCAGCCTCCCTGATCTGACGGGCCACCACGTCATCGTCGCTCCCGTCCGGGATGTCCGCCGGGATTTCCCGCGGCCCGGAGCCGCTGCCGTCGCCCACCCCGGCACCGCCGCCCTGGGTGCCACCCTGTTCCTCGCCTTCCTCTCCGGCGCCTGCGCCAACCGACTCCATGCCGGGACGTCGCCCACTGCCAGCGCCGTCGCCCGACGACGCCTCCCCATCACCGCCGGAAGGGTCGCCGGCGCTACCCGCTGAATCGGCCGTTCCCTGCTGGGCCCGCTCCCGCGCGATCTGCTCCTGGGCCGTCCTGACGGCGGTATCGAAGGCGCCGAAGGTGTCCTCGAGTCGACGGTCGATCTCGGCACGCCGATCTCCCGCGGTCGCGGCCTCGGGCCCCGCGCCTGCTGCTGCGCCCCCGCCCTCCGGGGCAAAGGGATCATCCCCTGAGCCATAGGATGGGTCCTTGGCGTAAGGATTCTCCTCGCCCGGTGCCCCGCCACCGCCGGCGGCATCGCCCTCGTTCCCCTCGGCGCCCGCGGTGGCCTCGGCACCCGGCTTCTCGCCTCCCTCTCCGGGTTCAGCGCCTGCCTCCGTACCTTGCGGCCCCTGTCCCGCCGCCTGGCTGCCCTCTTGCCCGGGCGTGCCAGAGGTCGGCGGCTGGGGCCAACCTGGCTGAGCGGGGGAGCCCGACCCTTGGCTGCTGGGGCTGGGGAGGGACGGAGGGCTCCCGGCAGAACCCGATGAACCCGAACTGCCGGAACTGGGCGCACTGGTGGGGGGCACCGGCATGCCCGGCGCACTCGGGGTGGAGACCGTGGTCTGGCTCAGGCACCCGCCCAGCAGGGCGGTCGTGCAGGTCAGGGAAATCAGACGTCCGCTGGAGACCATATCCTCTCTCTCCGGTCCGGAAACCCGGCTGTAAACACTATCTTGTCAGACGCCCGGGAATCCGGGCGGTTCCGTCAGCTGCCGGTGGTCCGGACGCTGGGATCGGTCCCGGCCAGGAAGGCGCCGAGTTGCTCCGCCAGGCGGTCGCAGGCAGCCGCCTGGACCCTGGCGATGAAGGGCAGCGGCACGATCGCCCCGACGAGCGCCGAGGTTCCGGTCACGTTGGCAGACACGGAACCGGCCGTCCGCGCCTGCTTCAGGTCCCATACTATGGCGTCGTAGTCGGATTCCTTTTCCCACCAGCCGAAGCCCAGGCAGCCACCGCCGCCCGGGCCAATGGCGCAACTGATGCTGCCACCGCTGTCGGTCTGGCGGGTGACGCCGTCCACCCAGACGATGTAGCGAACGCCACTGCCCTCGATCCGTTGACGAACCAAAGGCTTGGCCAGCAGCTGGGCCATGCCTTCCGCCCGCTGCGGGG
>JAUMBX010000223.1:0-4805 GCA_032119515.1 Steroidobacteraceae bacterium
AGTCAAGGAAATTGACTGCTCGGCCACCACTGGCATAGACCTTGATGGGACGCGCCTCGGCCATCAGGTTGATCAGGTCGAAATAATGGCAGCACTTCTCGACCAGGGTTCCGCCCGAGTAGCGGTTGAACTTGTTCCATTGCCCGACCTTGTCAAGAAATGGCGGACGATACTCCGCCACGCACACGGTCTTGACCGCGCCGACGCTGCCCTTGGCTTTCACCTCATGGAAGGCTTCGACATACTGGGCCTTGAAGCGGTACTGCATGCCCAACTGGATGAAGGTCGGATGCCTCGCCGCGAGGGCAACGATCGCCTGGGCATCCTCCAGGGTCGTTGCCATCGGCTTTTCCAGCAACACGGGTTTGCCGGAGGCGGCCACCGTTTCCAGCACCTGCCGATGATTGTGGTTGGGAGTACAGAGGATGATGGCATTCACCGATTCCGACGCGCAGGCGCAGTGGAGCGATTCGAACACGGGCAGAGTCTCGCCGGTCAGGTCTCGATACTCGTCGGCAGCGCGGTGGATGCTCTCGGAGTGAACGTCGAACACCCCTGCAACGTGCGCCCGCCCGAGGAGGTGGGCCACCCGCAGGTGTTCGCGACCCATCATGCCCACCCCGACGATCAAGAGACCCGGACGGTGTCCTGTCCGCGTCCGGTGCCCCCCGATGTTCGAGCGCGTAATCAACTCCGTAACGGTGTGGCTGAAAAATCTCGGCTTCATGGTTTTGCAATGGGCAGTTGTGCCACAGGCCGGCGGCGTACCTGGTGGATCCAGAACCCGAGGTTTGCCACCAGCAGGACCGTGACTGCTGGCCAAAATACGGGGCTCAGCCCGCCGACCAGGCCGATCGGGGAGAACACCAGGTAGAGGGCCACCACGCAGGACAGCAAGGTCACTGCGGTGGGCACTGCGAGCGGCCACGGCTGCAGGTCGACCTGCGTCCTGACCCGGAAGCGCCAGGATTCGACGCGGGGCCGGAAGCGGCTCACCCCCAGCATGATGGCGACCTCAATCGCGAAGAGGATGGCATACAGGTGCAGGAAGTGGATGGACACCAGTTCCTTGAACAGGAACTGCAGACAGCCGTAAGCGATGACGTGAAACACGATCACGACCTTTGCTCCCAGGGCTGGCACCCGACTGGTGAACAAGCCGACCACCACGATAGCGATCACGGGAATGTTGTAGAAGCCGGTAAAGATGCGAATGACCTGCCAGAGCCCTTCGGGCGCATATTGCAGCAGTGGTGCCACCAGGAAGGAGAACAGCGCGATCACGAGGCTGGCCACTTTGGCGACCCGAACAAGGTGCCGGTCGCTGACCGGGGTTCTTTTCAGGGGCTGATAGATGTCCAGGCAGAACAGGGTCGCAGCGCTGTTGATCAGCGAATTTAAGGAACTGAACACGGCGCCAAGTAGCACTGCAAGGAAAAATCCCGCTGCATAGGCAGGCAGCACGTCGCGCACCAGTTGAGGATAGGCCAGATCGATGGAGGCCAATCCCGGCCCATACAGGTGGTAGGCGATGACGCCGGGTAGCATCATCAGGAAGGGAACCAGCACCTTGAAGAAGCCTGAAAAAAGCACGCCCTTCTGGCCCTCCGCCAGGGAGCGAGCGGCCAGCGTCCTCTGGATCACGTACTGGTTGCTGCACCAGTAGAACAGGTTGGCAAGCACCATACCGGTGAACAGCGTCGAGAAGGGCGTCGGGTCGGCAGGGCCGCCGATGGCATTCAGTTTTTCGGTCCTGGTTGTTGCGATCAGGGTAAGGCCCTTCGAGATACTGCCATCCCCCAGTGCCGACAGGCCGAGCAGGGGCACGGCGATTCCTACGATCAAGAGACCGATGCCATTCAGGGTGTCGGAAATGGCCACCGCCCGGAGCCCGCCAAAGATGGCGTATACGGCCCCGATGCTACCGATGAGCCCCATGGTCAGCAGCAGGCCGTTGCCGTGCGCAACACCCAACAGGGCGGGCACGTCGAACAGTTTGAGGACTGCGATGGACCCCGAGTAGAGGACACTCGGCAGGGTGATGAGCCCGTAGCCGAGCAGGAAGAGCACCACCGTCATGCGACGAACGGTGTCGTCGTAACGCTGACTGAGAAACTCCGGCATGGTGGTAAAGGCACCGGCCAGGTAGCGTGGCAGGAAGATGAAGGCCATCAGCACCGTAGCGAAGGCGGCCGTCACCTCCCAGGCCATGCTGCTCAGGTTGAAGCCGTAGGCAGATCCGTTGAGGCCGATCAGCTGCTCGGTCGACAGGTTGGTCAGGAGCAGGGAGCCTGTGATGACCACCGCGCCGAGGCCACGGCCGGCCAGGAAATACCCCTCCGAGGTGCCGACCTCCCCTCGTGTCCTGGAATAGGAGATCCACGCCACCAGCGCCATGAAGGCCGCGCAACTCAGTAGGGTGAAAACCAGGTCTGCGCCCGCCAAGGCCGGTTACCTCGACACTCAGTGAGGCGACAGGTTACGGACTCCGAGGCTGGGCGGCAAACAGGACGGTAGCGCCGGGCGCTTAAGGTTACCTGATGGAGCGATTCATCAGGCCACCGGTGAGGGGCGTATCGGAGGTGGCAGGCCCCTTGACGGCCTCAATGTCTTCCCGGCGACGCGGACCTTTCCTGCGCTCCGGACCCGAGTAGTAAATCGCGCTGAAGGCGTGACCGGAGAACCGACGGTCCTCGCCGCGGCGCTGATCCTTGTCTTTCAGGTACTTGCAGGCACAGGTGTCGCTCATGCTGCAGTCCCGCAGGGGCAGCATCGGCACCGAGGAGGTGGTGAAGCGACGGTTGCGCACTTCCACCGCCGCCTGGCAGCAAGGACCGGCAGAATGGATGGTGACGAAGGTTAATTGATTACCCATATCGGATTTCCCAACCCTTTACGTAATCAAAAGTTACCTTGCCTGCAAAGTGAGTACCGTGAAGTCCTGCTCAGTTTGCAGATCCAGACCATGACAGTCAAAAGCAGGTCGCTTGGGCTACTATCCCTTCGTTACAGCCACCCGGTGCTCCGGTCGGGAGAACATTGACCATCATCAGCCAAGGCCTCCCGGCCACTGACTTGCAGGACGGTTCAGCCTGGCCATCGGCGCGTCGCGGTTGGTACGTCACCCTCCTGCTGACGTTCGCCTACACCGTGTCATTCATCGACCGGCAGGTCCTGAACCTGCTGGTCACGCCCATCCAGGGCGATCTGGGCCTGACCGATACCCAGATCAGCCTGCTGCAGGGCATGGCCTTCGTACTCACCTATGTGGTGATGAGCGTGCCACTCGGACGCTGGGTGGATCGTTCCAGCCGGGTTGGGCTCCTGGCCATCGGTGTGGCGGCATGGAGCCTGGCGACCGTGGCCTGTGGGGCCGCGCGAGGCTACGTACAACTCGGCCTGGCTCGCATGGGCGTGGGGGCGGGCGAGGCCACCGTCACTCCGGTGGCCTGGTCACTGCTGGCCGATTATTTCCCACCCGATCGCCTGGCCCGACCGGTCAGCGTCTTCCTGATGGGTCCTTATCTGGGCGCGGGACTGGCGCTCATTCTCGGAGCCGAAGTGATCGAGTGGACGCGTGGGGTGGACAATGTCGTCCTGCCATGGCTGGGCGAGGTCAAGCCCTGGCAACTCACTTTCATCATCGTGGGCGCCCCAGGTTTGTTGCTGGCCGCACTGCTCTTGACCATCCGGGAACCAGTGCGCCGTGGCCGACTCCAGTCTGCTCCCACCGGAGCCGTGCCCTGGCCTGTCGTGTGGCAACACGCCTGGCGACACCGGCGGGTGTACTTCGCCTTCCTGGTCGGCGTCCCGTTCAACGTGGTACTGCTCTACGGACTGCAGTCCTGGGTCCCGACCTTCCTGGTCCGCGTGCACGAGTGGGACATCCCGCTCGCCGGGCGTGCTTATGGGGTGGTGGCGCTGGTTGCGGGGTCCTCGGGGGTGCTGGCCGGTCCTTTCGCCGCCCGCTGGCTTGAATCGAGGGGCCGGCTCGATGCGCCGCTGAGGATTGCCGCCTGGTCGGCCGGGTTGGCGTCCCTGAGTGCCATCGCCGGAGTGTTGCAGACCGATGCCTGGTTCTCACTCGCACTCATTGGCGTCGCCAGTTTCTGGATCACCTTCCCCTTCGCGCTGATCACGGCCGCACTTCAGCGCGTCACCCCCAACGAGATGCGCGGGCTGGTGGCTGGCGTCTACGTGGTGATGGTCAGCGTGATGGGCCTCGGACTCGGACCCACGCTGGTGGCCGTGCTCACCGACAGCCTGTTCCAGGACCCGGCGGCCGTCGGCAAATCGCTGGCACTGATGTTTGCCGGAGTGGGCCCGCTGGCCGTACTGCTGCTGGCCAGCGGCATGAGTTCCTATGCGAAGACCTTGCGCGAGGTCGAGTCCGGTCGGTAAGGCTCTACTCAGCCTCGTCGAGGTCTGCCCGCAGGTTCCGGGTGAATTCAGCGGTCATGTAGTCGATCGAGACCGGAAGTTCGACTTCGAGACGCGGTAGCTGTTGCAGTGACACGGTCATGCGGCTAGTGGTACAGGCCAGCAGGTGGCCGCCACGCTGGCGATCCTCGGTCAGGAAATGCAGGTGCAGGCCTGGCACGGTGAGGTCGGCCATGAAGCTGGGTGTGATGTAGCCTGCCATGGTTCCGTGGCACTCGCGGAAGTCGAACTCCGGCTGTTCCCTGGCGACCTCGACCAGTGGCCGGTAACTGTCCTGCCGAGGCACCGAGCGGGTTCGCACATGGGAAAACCGCCCGTCGATACGCACGGCATAGATCAGGTTCGGTGAGGGAATCATCTGCTGC
>JAUMBX010000224.1:0-10016 GCA_032119515.1 Steroidobacteraceae bacterium
GGCCGTATCGGCCTCCTCGAAGTTGTACCGCGACTGCTCCACCTCGTTCTGGTGGTAGACGTCGCCGTAGGTGACGCGGCCCAGCGGCCCGTCGCTCCATACCAGGTCGTAGGCACTGTCCACGCCCTGCAGGTACATGGCCAGTCGCTCGAGACCGTAGGTGATCTCGCCCATCACCGGGCGGCAATCCAGTCCACCGACCTGCTGGAAATAGGTGAACTGCGTGATCTCCATGCCGTTGAGCCAGATCTCCCAGCCGAGGCCCCAGGCGCCCAGGGTCGGTGATTCCCAGTTGTCCTCGACCAGGCGGATGTCGTGGGTGAGCGGATCGAAGCCGAGGGCCCGGAGCGAGCCCAGGTAGCGGTCGATGATGTCGTCCGGGGAGGGCTTGAGCACGACCTGGAACTGGAAATAGTGCTGCAGCCGGAACGGGTTCTCGCCGTAGCGGCCATCGGTGGGCCGGCGGCTGGGCTGCACGTAGGCAGCGCTCCAGGGTTCCGGGCCCACCGCCCTGAGAAAGGTCGCCGCATGGAAAGTGCCGGCGCCCATTTCCTGGTCGTAGGGCTCCAGGATTACGCAGCCCTGCTCCGCCCAGTAGCGCTTGAGCGCGAAGACCAGGTCCTGGAAGGTGCGGGGTGGGGTTGGAGCCTGCTTGGGCATGGGGTTCGGGCGGCGGACGCACGGCGGGGCCGGCAGTATAGCCAAGCCGGGTTCAGGGCAGGGTCGGGATGGTACGTGCTGTCAGCGCACTGTTTTAATGCAAGACTCTGAGCGCGATCACCAAAATAGTGCAAGAATGGCGGCATGCCAGTCCATGTTTAATCTAAGTCATTGTTTTTGATGGTTTCATAGGCTGGCATGGCTTATGCACCAGATTGGATCCAGGCCCATTCCCAACCGGAGACTGATGATGACCCCCGCCGATGTAATCAAGTTGATCAAGGACAAGGAAGCCGCCTACGTTGACCTGCGTTTCACCGACACGCGCGGCAAGGAACAGCACGTCACCATCCCCTCGCGCTACGTCGACGAAGATTTCTTCACCGACGGCAAGATGTTCGATGGTTCCTCCATCGCTGGCTGGAAGGGCATCAACGAGTCGGACATGATCCTGATGCCGGATCCCTCCACCGCCATCGTCGACCCCTTTTTCGAGCAGCGGACCGTCAATCTACGCTGCGACGTGATCGAGCCCTCCACCATGCAGGGCTACGAGCGCGATCCCCGTTCACTCGGCAAGCGCGCCGAGGCGTACCTGAAGTCGACTGGCATCGCTGACACCGCACTGTTTGGGCCTGAGAACGAATTCTTCGTGTTCGACACCGCCAAGTGGAGCGCGAACATGAATGGCTGCTACGCCGAGGTCGATTCCGTGCAGGGTGCCTGGAACTCGGCCAGTGAACTCGAGGGGACGAATCGTGGCCATCGGCCTGGCGTCAAGGGTGGCTACTTTCCGGTGCCCCCGATAGATGCTTTCCAGGACATCCGCACCTCGATGTGCATGGCCTGCGAGGAACTGGGCCTGGTGGTCGAGGTGCACCACCACGAGGTGGCCACCGGTGGCCAGTGCGAGATCGGCATCGGCGCCAACACCCTGGTAAAGAAGGCCGACGAGGTCCAGATCCTCAAGTACGCGGTGCTTAACGTCGCCCACGGTTACGGCAAGAGCGCCACCTTCATGCCCAAGCCGCTGGTCGGCGACAATGGGAGTGGCATGCACGTACACCAGTCGCTGGTGAAGGACGGCAAGAACATCTTCGCCGGCGACAAGTACGCGGGACTGTCCGAGACCTGCCTGTACTACATCGGCGGCATCATCAAGCACGCGCGTGCGCTGAACGCGTTCACCAACGCCAGTACCAATAGCTACAAGCGGCTGGTACCCGGCTTCGAGGCGCCGGTCATGCTGGCCTACTCGGCACGTAACCGCTCCGCGTCCATTCGCGTGCCATTCGTGAACAGCCCGAAGGCACGCCGCATCGAGGTGCGCTTCCCGGATTCCACCGCCAACCCCTATTTCGCCTTCGCGGCGATGATGATGGCGGGCCTCGACGGCATCCAGAACAAGATCCACCCCGGCGATCCGGCGGACAAGGACCTTTACGACCTGGAGCCGGAGGAAGCCAAGGACATTCCCACCGTGTGCCACGCCCTCGACATGGCGCTCGAAGCGCTCGACAAGGACCGCGAGTTCCTCAAGCGTGGCGGGGTGTTCACCGATGACGTGATCGATGCCTACATCGGGCTCAAGATGCAGGAAGTCACCCGTCTGCGCATGACCACCCATCCGATCGAATTCGAGATGTACTACAGCGTCTGAAGCCCCAAAGGGGGTATGCTTGGATGCATGCGGATCGTCTTGACGCTGGCCTTGATGATTCTCCTGGGCCCCGCTGGGGCCCAGGAGATCTATCGCTGGGTGGACGAATCAGGCGTGGTGCATTACGCGGACCAGCCCGGCGACGATTCTGCGGAACGGGTCTTCGTGTCCGGCCAGGCCGCTCAGTCACCCGCCCCACCTCCGGCACAGGAGCTCCTGCCGCCACCTGCACCGGCACGCAGCAGGCAGGCCCGGCAGGGCGAGGCGAGCTACCAGTCGCTGCAGTTCGACGAACCGGCTGCCGAGGCGACTTACTTCGGCGGAAACGTCAGCGTCAACGTCAGCCTGAGCCTGAGGCCGTCCCTGCAATCCGGACATTCGGTGGTCATTTACGTGAATGGCCAGCGCGCGCCCGGCGAAGGCCTGGCGACGACCCTCACCGGTCTCGAGCGGGGCACCCACGTGCTGCGTGCCGCGGTCCTCGATCGGTCCGGGCAGGAGTTGATCACCTCGCCCTCGATCAACCTCTACGTGCGCCAGCCATCCGTAGCGACTCCCGCCACGGCCCGTCCGCCCCGCCCGTCACCGCCACCCTCCGTACCCAGAGGCTGAGCGCCGGACGACTCCCGCCTGACGGGATTGAATCCTGATGGCGGCCGAGATGCAGGCCGTGATGCACGCTGATGTAGCCACGCTGCTGGACACCCTCAGCACGGCGATCGTGGTCACCGGTGCAACCGACGGCATGATCTCGCTCAACCTGTCTGCCGAGGATCTCCTTGCCACCAGCAGCATGGCCGCGCGCGGCAAGCACTTCGCCGACCTGTTGGCGGGGGGCGAGGAAGTCGACGAGTTGATCGCCAGGGCGCGCGCGGGCGGCGAAGCCCTGGTGCGTCGCGAGTGTGAACTGGTGCCGCTCTCTCGTGCGGGTGCCCGGTACCTGGTGGACTGCACGGTCACGCCGACCGTGCAAGGTGCCATCGTCGAGATGAGCGACATGACTCGCCAGTCGCGGCTCACGCGCGAGACGGCACTGCTGGCCCAGCTCGGTGGCAGCCGGCGCATGGCTCGACAGCTGGCGCATGAAATCAAGAATCCCCTGGGCGGGTTGCGTGGTGCGGCCCAACTGCTGGAGCGACAGCTTCCCGATCCGGCGCTGCAGGAATACACCCGGATCATCATCGGCGAGGCGGATCGGCTCTGCTCACTGGTGGACAGCCTGGTGGGACCGCTCAGACCGCTGCAGCCGGAGGCGGTCAACATCCATGAACTGCTGGATCGCGTGTACCGGCTCGTGTCCGCGGAAGCGGATGCCGGGATCGAGGTCAGGCGCGACTACGACCCAAGCCTGCCGGTGATGCGCCTCGACCGCGATCAGCTTGTCCAGGCCATGCTTAACCTGGGGCGGAACGCCATCCAGGCCCTCGGTAATCGAGGTCGGCTGGTGTTGCGCACCCGCGCACTGACCGGGGCCACCATCGGCGCCCGGCGCCATCGGGTGGTGGCTGCGGTCCAGTTCGAGGACGACGGCCCGGGCGTGCCTCAGGAATTGCGCGACACCCTGTTCTATCCGCTGGTGACCGGCCGCGCGGCTGGCACCGGCCTGGGCCTGGCCGTGGCCCAGGACATCGCGACTCGCCACCAGGGCATCGTCGAATTCGACAGCCGGCCGGGGCGCACGGTGTTCTCGCTGCTTCTGCCGATCAACCAGACCCACAGCCAGGTGGTACACGATGAACCGGCAGCTTGACGTCTGGGTGGTCGATGACGACGCCTCCATCCGCTGGGTCCTGGAGAAGGCGCTGCGTCAGGCGGGAATGCGACCGCGCACCTTCGAGCAGGCCGGCGAGGTCACCACTGCGCTGACGCGCGCGGCCCCCGACGTCCTGATCACCGACATCCGCATGCCCGGCCAGAGCGGACTGAAACTGCTGGAAGGCGTGCGGGACAGCCACCCGGTCCTGCCGGTCATCGTCATGACCGCCCACTCCGACCTCGATTCGGCGGTGGCCGCCTACCAGGGGGGTGCCTTCGAATACCTGCCGAAGCCCTTCGACATCGACCAGGCCATCGATTTGGTCAGGCGTGCCGCGGCCGTCCAGCCCGCGCCGTCCGGATCCCCGAGTGGTCCGGTCAGGATGCCCGAAATGCTCGGGCAGGCGCCGGCGATGCAGGAAGTGTTCCGGGCCATCGGCCGCCTGTCCCGCTCGAGCATGACCGTGCTGGTGACCGGCGAGTCCGGCACGGGCAAGGAGCTGGTGGCGCGGGCGCTGCACCGCCACAGCCCGCGCGCCGAGGGGCCCTTCATTGCGCTCAATACTTCCGCATTCACTGCCGAGCTGCTCGAGTCGGAACTGTTCGGCCACGAGAAGGGTGCCTTCACCGGTGCCGACTCGCAGCGTCGAGGCCGGTTCGAGCAGGCCCATGGCGGCACCTTGTTCCTGGACGAGATCGGCGACATGTCCCTTGCCCTGCAGACGCGCCTGCTGCGGGTGCTGGCCGAGGGCGAGTACTACCGTGTGGGGGGCAGCCAGCCCGTCCGGGTCGACGTGCGGGTGATTGCAGCCACCCACCAGGACCTGGAACAACGCGTGCAGGCCGGCCTGTTTCGCGAGGACCTGCTCCACCGACTCAACGTGATCCGTATCGAGATCCCGCCGCTGCGCGAGCGACGCGAGGACATCGCGGAGCTGCTGGCCTACTACCTGGGTGCCGCGGCCGGCGAGCTTGGAGTGGAGGCCAAGACCCTGAGCTCGGAGGCCGAGCGACTGCTGACGGCCTTCGACTGGCCGGGGAATGTCCGGCAACTGGTCAACGCCACCCGGCGCATGATGGTGACGGCACCCGGACGCGAGATCACGGCTGCCGACGTCCCGGCCGAGATCGGCGGCACAGCCACCGATGCCGGCACACCGGCCTGGGTGAAGGAGCTCGACAGCTGGGCCAGACGACACCTCGCCGGCAGCGAGGAAGCGTTACTGGCCGTCGCCGTACCGGAATTCGAGCGAGTGCTGATCCGCGCCGCGCTGGCCCGTTCGGGTGGCCGTCGGCAGGATGCCTCCAGGTTGCTGGGCTGGGGGCGCAACACCCTGACCCGCAAGTTGCGGGAACTGGGGATGGAGGACTGATCAGCCCGTGCCGGTGAGCGCTGCCGGCTGGCGCCTCGCCAGGCGCTCGACGAAGCCGGCCGGCTCCAGCGGTTTGGCAAACAGGTAACCCTGACCTTCCAGGCAACCACGCTCTGCAAGCATGCGGTACTGGGCCTCGGTCTCGATCCCCTCGGCAACCGTACGCAGACCGAGCGCTCCGGCGACCGCCAGGATGGCATCCAGCACGCCTTCCGCACCGCGATCGACAGCGAGATCGGACACGAACGCGCGATCGATCTTCACGCAGTCCACCGGCAACGTGCGCAGGTAACTGAGCGACGAGTAGCCGGTGCCAAAGTCGTCCAGCGCGATCGAGATACCCAAGTTGCGCAGAACCTGCAGCACATCCAGCAGGTCGGGGCCGGCGTGGATGATCATCGACTCGGTCAGCTCGATCTCGAGCGCCTCGGGAGGCAGCCCGTGGCGGCTCAGGGCCCCCTGGATGGTGCTCAGCAGGACGCGCGGCTGGGCCAGCTGCCTGGAGGAGACGTTGACCGAGACGTTGAGTTCACGGCCGTGTTCCCGGCGCCAGCGAGCGGCTTCGCCGCAGGCCTGGTGCAGGATCCAGTCGCCGATCTCGAGGATCAGCCCGGACTCCTCGGCCACGGCGATGAACTCCAGCGGAGGGATGTTGCCCAGCCGCGGATGCGACCAGCGGATCAAGGCCTCCGCGCCGCGCGTGGAGAGGTCGGACAGATGCACCCGCGGTTGGTAGACCAGACGGAACTCGCCACGCAGCAGGGCGCCATGCATGTCGGCCTCGACCTCCAGGCGCCGGCGGGCCCGCGCCAGGATCTCCGGCGTGAAGAAGCCGTATGCGGAGCCGCCATCCTCGGGCAGCCGGGCAGCGGTGGCCTGTGAGGCGTCGAGCAGGGTCTCGGTTTCGGACTCGTCCTGCGGCCAGAATGCGATCCCGATGCGGGAGGCCAGGTTGACGGACCAGTGGGCGCCTTCAACGGGTGGACTGAGCGCCTCCAGGACTTCCTCGGCGATCGCTGCCGCCGCGTAGGTGCTGTCGCAATCCGGCAGCACCAGCGCGAAGTCTCCGCCGCCGAGGTGCGAGAGCACCCGGCCGGCCACGACTTCCGGTCCTGCGGTCCGCATGATGCGCCGCGCAGCCGTCGAGATCGCCCGGTTGGCGCCTGCCTGCCCCGCGGATTCGAGGATACGCTCCGGACCGCGCACGTGGATCCCCATCACCGCCATGGGCGAGACCCGGCGGCGACCGCTCAGGATGATGCCCAGCGAGGTGATCAGGCTCATCCGGTTGGGCAGGCCGGTCAGCGCGTCGTGCAGCGTGAGCCGCTCCGCTTCCTGCTGTGCCTCGCGCAGGATGGTCACGTCCTGGATGGCCAGCGTCAGCCGCGCAGCCGGATCGCCGCCGAGGTTGGCTGCGCCATGCACATGGATGTGGCTGCCACCCTGCAGCTGGCAGTCGAGCCGGAACGACTCCCCGTCCCGTTGCCACTGCGCGATGCAGTAATCCAGGGCGCCGCGGTCTTCCACGGCCAATGCCTCGCGCAAACCCGGCAGCCCAAGCGAGGTGATCCGCTCGCCACCGAGGATGTCGCTGACCACCCCGGACACGTCGATGTTGGCACCCTCGTGACTCAGCTCCCAATGCCCGAGCCGGGCCATGGCCTGAACCGCGGCGAGCCGGTCGCGGTTGATCCTCAGCGCGCGCCGGTTGTCCCGATCGCGCAGGATGAAGCGCACCCGCTCGGTCAGCAGGCGATAACTCGAGCCCTTGGCCAGGAAGTCTGTGGCCCCCGCCTCGTAGGCGCGACTGACCGAGGCGACGTCGTCGCGGCTGGTGAGCATCAGGATGGGCAGGTCCATGCTGCCGGCCGCCGCACGGATCTTCTCGCAGGCCTCGAAGCCGTTCATGCGCGGCATCATCACGTCCAGAACCACCACGTCCGGCCGGACGGTGGCGAACATCTCGACGGCTTCCTGGCCATCGTTGGCAATGACCGGCTCGAAGCCGCCCGCCTCAAGAGCGGTGGTGGCGAACAGTTGCGCGACGGGTTCGTCATCGGCAACCAGGATCCTGGGCTTGTCGCTCATGCGACCCGCTCTTCCTGCTGGGCAATGGCCGACAGCGCCTTGACCAGCACGCGGAACTCGGGTCTCAGCCGCTTGGCTTCCTTGCGTGCGACGGCTTCGTCCTTGACCTTGGCGGCAGCCTCGCACTCGCTCGCGGCATTGGCGAAGCGGCGCCCGCCGACACTGAGTGAGGAGGACTTGATGGCATGGGCCACATGCTCCACCGCGAGAATGTCGCCGCTCTCGAAGGCGGCATCGAGCTCATCGAGCTTCTGGCTCGTCTGCTTGAGGAACAGGAGGATCGCCTGGCGAACGATCTGCGGCTTGCCAATAGCTCGCAGCTCGTCGATCTGCATGGTGTCGAGCACCGGTGCACCGCCTTCCTCGACAGGCTCTGGGGTGGTCTCCGGTGTCGGTGCAGGGGGTGGGGCGTTGACTTCGCCCGTCACACCGGTCACCGCCTGCAGCATGGCCTGCAGCTTGTGCAGGGTGAACGGCTTGGACAGGAACTCGTCCATGCCAGCCTCGAGGCATTCTTCCCGATCACCTTGCAAGGCATTGGCGGTCAGCGCCACGATCGGCACTGGCTTGCGGCCGCTGGCGGCTTCCCCCGCCCGGATCCGCCGCGTGGATTCGTAACCGTCCATCAGCGGCATCTGGCAGTCCATCAGGACCACGTCGAACGGCCGCCCGAGCGCGTAGTCCATGCCCAGCGAACCATCGCTGGCCACCGTGACCTCGCAGCCGAGTGTTTCGAGCATACCGCAGGCCACCTCCTGGTTGACCGGGCTGTCCTCGACCAGCAGCACCTTCAGCTTCAGGTTGCGCAAGGCGTCCCGCTCACTCCCGGCGCGGCGCTGCTCCGCGCCGGCCATGCCCAGGGCGAGTTCCACCGACTCGATGAGGCGCAGGCGACGCACGGGCAGGACCAGCCATTCCTCCGGAGCGGTGGCAGTGAAGTCATCCCCCTGGGCGCGGCCGTTGACCGTGGTCAGCATGACCACCGGCATGGTGGAGCCCGGCTTGGCGCGGACGCTGTCCAGGAATTCCGGTCCCTTCATGTCTGGCAGGCGCTGGTTGGCAATCATCAGGGTGAAGGGACCGTCGAACTGCAGGGCGTCCATGGCGCGGTGGGCGGTATTGGTCCAGTGCGCTTTCGCGCCGGCCGCCTTGAGCGTCGCGGCAATGGCATCCGCCGTGGCCTTGCTGGGTTCGACGATGAGCACCGACTGCCCCGGTGGCAGGGTCCAGCGCTTGCGCTCCTGACCCTCGACGGCATGGCGCAGCGGAACCTCGACCCAGAACGTGGAGCCCTTGCCCAGCTTGCTGGCCACGCCGATCTCGCCGTCCAGCAGTTCGGTGAGTTGCTTGGTGATGGCCAGCCCCAGCCCGGTGCCGCCGTGTTTGCGCGTCTCGAAGGAGTCGACCTGGGTGAAGGCTTCGAACACGCTGTCGAGCGCCTCGGCCGGGATTCCGAGGCCGGTGTCCTCGACCTCGATGCGGATGCGCATGCCTTCCTGCTCGGCCGACAGCAGCCGCGTCCGCACCAGCACATGGCCCTGCTCGGTGTACTTGATCGCGTTGCCCAGCAGGTTGGTGACGACCTGGCGCAGGCGGATGACGTCGCCCCGGGCGATTTCCGGGATGTGCGGATCGATGTGGCAGGCCAGGTCCAGCTTGCGCTCCTCGGCCCGGGCGGCGAGCAGGTCGCAGACGTCCTCGATCATTTCGACCAGGGGAAAATCCTCGTTGAGCACCACCAGCTTCCCGGCCTCGATCTTGGAAAAATCCAGGATGTCGTTGATGATCTCGAGGAGGGCGTCGGCAGAGCGGCGAACCGTGCCGAGCATGGATGGAATATCAAGATTGGGGCACCCCCTGGACAGAATATTCTGGCGCAACTAGCTCGACCTTGTGCCGCTACGCTTCGCATTTTTTCGGAGGTTAAACCATGCGCCGATCAGATGAAGAATACGACGACGAAGCAGCCGATCAAGCCGCCGAAGACCGCTTCAAGCGCCAGCAACACCGCCGCCTGATGCATCTGCCGCCCGGACACCCTGACGAGCCACCAGAGCACCCGGAAGACTGACAGCGCCAGCTTGTGCCGAGTGACAGACGGCACAGGCGGGCACTTTCACCCGCAACAGGAGCACACCATGAAAACGCTATCAATCACAGGCTCAGACGTTACAAGCCGCACAGTAACCCCAACAAATGGAATTTTTCATGTTGGCGGACTCATTCGACGGCCAGGGCAGCTTATCAGCATCAAATGGGAAATTGACAACGCCAGCGGCTCAACAGAGTGCGAAGCGTGGCGCGGCCAATATGAAATCGACTGTTTGGTTGAGGCGGGTTACAAAATCAACTCAATCACACCACACTAAGCAGAGCAACACATGAAGCAATGCCAGAACGCCCAGCCGGGCACATACGGCCACGAATGCGGCCAGCCCGCCCAATGGACCGCCACCAACCGCCACGTCCACACCGCCGGG
>JAUMBX010000225.1:0-4306 GCA_032119515.1 Steroidobacteraceae bacterium
CAGCTCGACCGCCAGCCCGACCCCGGTGGTCACACTGGCCGCGGTGCGCGCCGCGCTCATCGCCCGCCGCCGACGCCCCATATTCATGCTCGACATCGCCGTGCCGCGGGACATCGAGCCGGCCGTTGCGGGACTGGAGGACGTCTATCTCTACACGGTCGATGACCTCCGGCAGGTGGTCGACGACAACCTGCGCTCCCGCGAGTCGGAGGCCGCCGAAGCGATCCAGCTGATCAATGCAGAGGTGGAACGCTTCACCGGCGCGCTCAGGACCCTCGACGCCGCACCGGTGATTCGTGACCTGCGCAGCCAGGCCGATGAGACCAAGGCCCAGACACTCGAACAGGCCAGGCGCCTGCTGGCCACCGGCAAGCAGGAGGAAGCGCTCGAGTTCCTGGCCAACACCCTGACCAACCGGCTGCTGCACTCTCCCTCGCGCTCCCTGCGCCTGGCCGCCGAGCGCGGCGATGCCGCCCTGATCGAGGCGGCCTTGCGCATCTTCGAGCTCGAATGAGGGACGCCATCCGGCAGCGCCTCGAACAGGCGATGGACAGGACGGATGAGCTCTCCCGGCTGCTGGCCCAGCCGGAGGTGCTGGCGCGAACCGACCAGTTCCGCGAGCTGTCGGTGGAGTACTCCCGGGTCGAACCGCTCGCCAGCGCATTCCGCAGCTGGCTGCAGCTGGAGGCGGAACTGCGCTCGGCGCAGGACATGGCTGCCGACCCGGACCCGCAGGTGCGGGACATGGCGGGCCAGGAAGTGGTGGCGCTGGAGGGCAGGCTCGCCAGGGGCGAGGCCGAGCTGCTGCTGGCGCTGGTGCCCGTGGACCCGCTGGACGAGGCGAACGTGTTCCTCGAAGTCCGTGCAGCGGCGGGCGGTGACGAGGCGGCCATCTTCGCCGGCGACCTGTTTCGCATGTATTCACGGTATGCCGAGTCGCGCGGCTGGCAGGTGGAGGTGCTCTCCGAGAGCCGCGGCGAGCATGGCGGATATCGCGAGATCATCAGCCGGGTGGCGGGCAGGGGCGTCTACGCCAGGCTGAAGTTCGAGTCGGGCACCCATCGCGTGCAGCGCGTGCCGGCCACCGAAGCGCAGGGGCGGATCCACACCTCGACCTGCACGGTGGCCATCCTGCCAGAAGCCGAGGAGGTGGCGACGGTGGAGGTCAATCCCGCCGACCTGCGCATCGATACCTACCGCTCCTCCGGTGCCGGCGGCCAGCACGTCAACAAGACCGATTCCGCCGTGCGCATCACCCACCTGCCGACCGGCATCGTGGTGGAGTGCCAGGAGGAACGCTCGCAACACAAGAACCGCTCCCGGGCGATGGCCTTGCTGCGGGCGCGCCTGCTCGGCGCGGAACGCGAGCGGCAGCAGCAGCAGACCGCGGCCACGCGGCGGCTGCAGGTGGGCACCGGCGACCGTTCAGAGCGCATCCGCACCTACAACTTTCCGCAGGGCCGGATCACCGACCACCGCATTGAATTGACGCTCTACCGGGTGGAAGACGTGATCAACGGCAACCTCGACCTGGTGGTCGACCCGCTGGCCAGCGAGTACCGCTCCGAGCAGCTGGCCGAGATCGCCTGAGCCGTGCCGCCCGTCGCAGAAGGCCGGGTGCAGGGATTGCTGGCGATAGCCAGCTCGGCGCTGAGCCCGACCTCGGACAGCCCCGAGCTGGATGCCGAACTGCTGCTGGGCCAGGTACTCGGGTGCACCCGTGCCTGGCTGAAGGCGCATGGCGAGCGCGCGGTGAGCGCGTCCGAGGCCTCGCGCTATGCCGGCCTGCTCTCTCGACGCGTGGCGGGCGAACCCGTGGCCTACCTGCTCGGCCGCCGGGGCTTCCTGGACCTGGAGCTCGAGGTCGGTCCGGGCGTGCTGGTGCCGCGCCCGGAAACCGAACTGCTGGTCGAGACGGTACTGGAACGGGTGCGAGACCTCCCGGCGCCGCAGCTGCTGGACCTGGGCACCGGCAGCGGGGCGGTGACCCTCGCCCTCGCCTGCGCCCGTCCTGACGCCCGCATCACCGGCGTGGAGGCGAGCGCCACCGCCTTGGACTACACGCGCAGGAATGCCGGTCGCCTCGGTGTGACGGGCCTCGAGCTGCTCGAAGGCAGCTGGTATGAACCCCTGCGCGGTCGCCGCTTTCACTGCATCGTGTCCAACCCGCCCTACCTTGCAGCGGATGATCCCCACCTGCCCGACCTTGCCTACGAGCCCCGGAGCGCGCTGGTGGCCGGAGCGCTCGGCACCGAGTCGCTCGCCCAGGTCATCGCCGGCGCACCCGCCCACCTGCTGCCGGGAGGGTGGGTCATGGTGGAGCATGGCAACCAGCACGGCGCCGCGGTACGCCGGCTGATGCAGGAGGCCGGGCTCGTGGCCACCGAGACGCGCCGCGACCTCGCCGGCCATGAACGGGTGACGCTCGGGGAGTACACTGTCGACCCCTCCAATTCACGGGAATGGTCATGATCAAGTTCGAAACCTCGCTCGGCGACTTCACCATCGCGCTCGACGCCGCCAAGGCGCCCATCACCTGCGAGAACTTTCTCGCCTACGTCGATGCAGGACACTTCGATGGCACGGTGTTCCACCGCGTGATCCCCGGGTTCGTGATCCAGGGAGGCGGGATGACCGAGGACATGGAACAGAAGCCCACCCGCAAGCCCATCGAGAACGAGGCCACCAACGGGCTCAAGAACCTGCGCGGGACGCTCTCCATGGCGCGCACCAACGACATCAGTAGCGCCACCTCGCAGTTTTTCGTGAACCTGGTGGACAACGCCTTCCTCGACCATCAGGGCCCGCGCAACTACGGCTATGCCGTGTTCGGCCGCGTGGTCGAGGGCATGGAGGTCATCGACGCCATCGCCGCCGTGAAAACCGGTCGCCGCCGTGGGCACGACGACGTCCCGGTGGAGCCGATCGTCGTCCGCGCGGCCACGCGGGTCGGCGCCTGAGGCGCCGCCACCCCTCTCGCCGCCGGCCGCTTCGCGGACTCGCTAAGCGGCTTCGCCGGCGGCTCCGTCGGATGGGCTGGGTCCCGCGCGTCGGGCTCGGCCTGCTGCTGCTGCTCTCGGCCAGCGCGCTGCCTGTGCTGCTGGCCCGCTGGATACCCGTGCCGGTGACCAGCTTCATGGTGCGTGATCGGCTCGAGGCCTGGTCGAACGACGAGACCGGTTATCGCTTCCGTCATGACTGGGTGGCGTGGGAGTCGATCTCTCCGGAAGCCGCGCTGGCCGTAATGGCCGCCGAGGACCAGAAATTCGCCGTGCACCACGGCTTCGACCTGGAGTCCATCCGACAGGCCATGGAGGCTGCCGAAGAGGGTACCCGCCTGCGGGGCGCCAGCACGATTACCCAGCAGCTGGCCAAGAACCTGTTCCTTTGGCCCGGTCGAAGCTGGGTGCGCAAGGGGCTGGAGGCCTGGTACACGCTGCTGATTGAGGCGTGCTGGAGCAAGCAGCGCATCCTCGAGGTGTACCTGAACAGCGTGGAATTCGGCCGCGGCATCTGGGGCATCGAGGCCGCCAGCCAGCACTTCTTCGGCAAGCCCGCCGCCCGGCTCACGCGCCAGGAAGCGGCGCTCCTCGCTGCCGCACTGCCCAACCCGCTGAGGTTGCGCGTCGACCGTCCCGGGCCCTGGCTGCGACAGCGTCAGGCCTGGGTGGTCTCGCAGGTGGGCGCTCTGGGCGGACGCGCCCACCTGCGGGGCATCGAGGAAGCCTCCTGAGCCTGCCTCAGAACTTGACCGTCACCCTGCCGTAAAGGAAGCGGCCGGCGCGTCCGAACGGCGCATAGTTGGTGAAAGGCGTATTGCCAGTGCTGTTGAGGTTCACCGGATACGCATCCGGATACTCGTCGGTGACGTTGTCAGCGCCGATCGCCACCCGAATCATCTCATTGACGTCGTATCGCGCCTCGAGGTCCACCAGGGTCTCGCCCTTCAGGGTGAAGTCCGTGGCCGCCGAGCTGCCGGGGGTCAGCGACTCGCCATAGCGCGTCGCCCGCAGCGTGGCGCCGAACTGACCCAGGGACCAGTTGAGGTTGGCGGCGTACTTGTCCTTCGAATTACCTTCCTCGTAGGTCAGCACGTTGATGCGCCCAAAGAGCGGCGGAGTGGATCCGGCGGGGAACAACGCGGCGAGCGCATCGGACAACGGCGGTACTTTGGTGACCACGGTCTCGTTCCAGTTGGCGACCAGGGTGAGGTCGAAGCGGCCAGTACCCTCGGTCTCGACTGGCCAGTTGAGGACCACGTCCACGCCCTGTGTCTCTGTCTCGACGCCATTGACGAAGAAACGCC
>JAUMBX010000226.1:0-2093 GCA_032119515.1 Steroidobacteraceae bacterium
GATGCACAGAAGCAGATGTGACACCCTGACAGTCTGGGCACAATTCCCGGGAAACACCACTCCCATGGACGTGGCCGGATCGCGGGGTTATGTTTCGCGCCATGACTGACAGGCCCGACTACACCCGCATCCCTGCCTTGCCTGGTTCCGTGTTCGTGGCTCCGCTTCGCAAGCCTGACGGCCTGGGGGAGGACTGGCTGGAAGGTGAGCAGCGCCGCTACAGTGCGGACGAACACCGCATCTGGGACGAGCTCTACGAACGGCAGATGAAGTTGATGCCGGGACGGGCTTGCAGCGAGTTCCTGCATGGCCTCGATCGCCTCGACCTGCAGCGGGGCGGCGTGCCGGATTTCGGGCAGGTCAGCGAGGAGTTGCGCAGCCTGACCGGCTGGAGCGTGGTGCCGGTGCCCATGCTGATCCCCGATCATGTCTTCTACTATCACCTCGCCAACCGACGCTTTCCGGCCGGGAACTTCATTCGCACGCGGGAGCAGTTCGATTACATCCAGGAGCCGGACGTTTTCCACGATGTGTTCGGGCATGTTCCTTTGCTCACCGACCCCGTGTTTGCCGATTACATGGAAGCCTATGGCCGGGCCGGCTGGAAGGCCTTGCAGTACAATCGGCTCAAGGCGCTGTCCGCACTCTACTGGTACACGGTGGAATTCGGCCTGATCCTCGAGGAGGGACAGCTGCGGATCTATGGGGCTGGCATCCTCTCGGGCCCCACGGAAACGGTCTTCGCCCTGGAGGGCGCTTCACCTCACCGTATTCACCTGAACGTGGATCGCGTCATGCGCACCGACTACACCATCAGCGACCTGCAGGCTACCTACTTCGTGATCGAATCCTTCCGTGAGCTGTTCCACGTCACCGAGCAACGCGGTTTCGAGCCCATCTACGAGTCGCTGGCGCCTGCCTTCCAGTATGCGAAGACCGCCGCCCTTGACACCGACCATATCTACCACCGCGGCACCCAGGAATACGAACTGCGGGGAGGGCGCGGCTCCGGCGCACGGCCCGTTTGAAACCGGGTCGGACGCTCCTGCGGGGCGCGCAGGTCACCGATTTCCATGCGGCGGAGGTCGGGCGGCGGGCGGCGCGCCGTGCGGCAGCCGGCCTGCCGGTCGTGCCCATGCATTATGGCCAGCCTTCCTGCGGGGCTCCGGCCGCTGCCATCGCGGCCGCCCATCGAGTGCTGGACTCCGACCCGCTCGGCTACTTCGAGTCCGAGCCGCTGATCCGGAAGATCGCCTCGCACTACCGGGATGCCTACGGACTGGCGGTGGATCCCGCCCGCATCCTGCTGACGGCCGGGGCCAGTGCAGGCCTGGTCGCGGCCTATGCCTGCCTGTTCAGGCACGGTGACCGGGTGGCGATGGCCACCCCAGGCTATCCTGCCTATCGAAACGCCCTGACGGCGCTGGGGCTGCAGCCAGTCGAACTGCGCACCGAGCCCGCCAATGGCTACCAGCTGGAGGCCGCCGATCTGGAAGCGTTGCAACCCGCTCCAGAAGGCCTCCTGCTGGCCAGCCCCGCCAACCCGACCGGCGCCATGCTCGACCTCGACCACTTCAGGGCCCTGGCCGGCGTCTGCCGCAGCCGCGGCATCCAGCTCATTTCAGATGAGATCTACCACGGGATGACCTTCGGCAAGCGGGCCGTCAGCGCGCTCGAGGTCGATCCCGAGGCGATAGTGGTCAACAGTTTTTCCAAGCTTTACCGGATGCCGGGCTGGCGCCTCGGCTGGATGGTCGTGCCCGAGCGCTGGGCCAGGGCCATCAACGCCTGCCTGATCAATTTCTTCCTGACGCCTTCGACGCTGGCCCAGCACGCGGCGCTGGCTGTGATGGACGAGCCCGAGGACCTGCGGCACTGGGTCGAGGTCTATCGAGGCAACCGGACCCGCCTGCTCGAGGGCCTGCATGCCCTCGGTATCAGCCGGGTGCATCCGCCCGAGGGCGCTTTCTACCTGTATGCCGAGGTGGGCCACCTGACCCAGGACAGCCTGCAGTTCTGCCTGCGGGCGGTGGAGGAGGCCGGGGTCGCACTGGCGCCTGGAATCGACTTCGATCCCGTGGGGGGACATCGCT
>JAUMBX010000227.1:0-7372 GCA_032119515.1 Steroidobacteraceae bacterium
TTCGTGCAGGTCGACGAAGACCAGCGGCAGCAGCTCGCGCAGCGCAGCCACCCGGCCGCGCGTCTCCGGCTGGGTCAGCGCGTACCAGTCGCGGTTCATGTCGAACAGGTAATGGTTGCTGCGCCCGCCAGGCCAGGGCTCGATCCGCTCGGCAGCCACCGGGCTGACTGCCGGCTGCAGGCCGCGCGTATTGCGGAAGTGGCTGATGAAGCGGGCACGGCCGTCGGGGTTCTGGTCGGGGTCGATGTAGACCAGGCTGTCGGCGAGGATCGAGACGGTACGCGGGTCGTTGGTGGCAGCGAGCAGGTGGTAGGCCGTCAGCATGGCCGCGTCGCTCGAGGAGAGCTCGTTGCCATGCACGCCGTAAGCCAGCCAGGTGCTTGCGGGCAGCGTGTCCATCAACTCCCTGGCCCGGCTGGCCGTGGTCCTGCGCGGATCCGCCAGCTCCCGCATGCCGGCCTGGATGTCTGGCAGTCGCGCCATATTTGCCGGCGCCGTGATGACGACGTAGGCCAGCTCGCGGCCCTGCCAGCTGCGCCCGTAGGGCACCACTCGAAGACGATCCGGCGCGGCCGCAGCCAGCGCATCGAAATACCGACGCACGTCCTCGGGCGCGGTGATGTCCTCGCCGGGCTGATGGCCGAGCACTGTTTCAAGGGTAGGGATGGATGGATCGTAGGCGGCGCCGGGCCAGAACTCGAAGCGGGTCTCGGCGAGCGTAAGCGGCGCGTAGGCCAGACTGGCGAGCAGGACAAGTAGATGGTGCTGGATCATGAAGCAGACTCCGTGGCAGCCAGCAGGCCCTTTCCTGCCAGCCACTCGCGATCGTACAGGCGCGACTGGTACTTGTGTCCGCTGTCGCAGAGGATGGTGGCGATGCGATGGCCGGGCCCCATCTGCTGCGCCAGCGTCACCGCGGCCGCCACGTTGACGCCCGCCGCACTGCCCAGGAACAGGCCCTCCTCACGCAGCAGGCGGTGGACCATGCCAACCACCTCGAAGTCGGTCACGTGCAGCGCGTCGTCGATGGGCGCCTCGCGAAGGTTGGCGGTCACTCGACCGATCCCGATGCCCTCGGTGATCGACCCCGGGCCCTCGGCCTTCAATTCACCGTCGCGAACCCAGCGAAAGAGTGCACTGCCCTGCGGGTCGGCAAGCACGGTGCGCAGCGACGACCCGCCGTGCTCCTTCAGGAAGGTCGCGGTCCCACCGAAGGTGCCGCCCGTGCCACTGGCGGCCACGAAGGCATCCAGCCGACCTTCCGTGTCGCGCCAGATCTCGGGCCCCGTCGTCGCGTAATGCCCGTCACGGTTGGCAGTGTTGTCGAACTGGTCGGCCCAGATGGCACCAGGGATCTCCTCGGCGCGGCGCTTCGCGACCCGCTGGTAATGGTTCGGGTCCGCGTAGGGCACGGCCGGCACCCGCTCCAGTTCGACACCCAGTGCCTGCAGGAGCGAGTACTTTTCCGCCGACTGGTTGTCGGGCATCACGATCACGCAGCGGTAGCCTCGTGAGTGGCACAGGTGGGCCAGCGAGATGCCGGTGTTGCCCGCCGTGCCCTCGACCACGGTGCCCCCCGAGCCCAGCCGACCCGACTTTTCGGCGGCAACGATGATGGCGCGGGCGGCGCGGTCCTTGACCGAGCCGCCGGGGTTCATGAATTCGGCCTTGCCGAGGATGTCGCAGCCCGTTGCCTGCGACAGCCCCTCCAGCCGGATCAGCGGCGTGTTGCCCACCGCACCCTCGAAACCGCTGCTGATACCCATGCTTATCTCTCCTGAAGGGGAACCATTGTCGTTGGTCTGGCACGCGGCCACAAACCGCTGCGGAGCCTTGGGCGCTGACCCGTGGACATGGGATTGCCAGCCCGCGTCGTGGTGGCAGACGGAAAGGTGCTCTATGCCACGCCAGGCCGGGTGATCGTCTCGTCCAGCCATTCCAGCCAGTGACGGACCGGCAAGTCCGTGCCCGCCGCCAGGTGGGCGATGCAGCCGACGTTCGCCGAGAGGATTTCCGTGGGCTCACCTGCGGTGAGTGCGCGTAACTTGCGCTCGCGTAGCCGGATCGCCATTTCAGGCTGCAGGATCGAATAGGCCCCGGCCGAACCGCAACACAGCTGCGCATCAGCCACGGGTAACGGCTTTGCCCCCAGCCTGGTCAGCAGTGCCTCGACGCTGCCACCGAGGCGCTGCCCGTGCTGCAGGGTACAGGGCGTGTGGAAGGCGATGCGCGAATCCCGAGCGGGGCATAGCCCTTCAAGCTCGGCTGCGAATCCAGCGAGGTACTCGGCAGGGTCTCGCGCGAGGGCAGCGATGCGGGCAGCACGCTCTGCGTAGGCGGGGGCCTCGCTCAACAAGCGCCCGTAGTCCTTGACCTGCAGCCCACAGGCCGAGGCGGTCATCAGGATGGCCTCGACGCCCCGCTCGACATGGGGCCACCAGGCGTCGACGTTGGCGCGCACCTGGGCCAGCGCGCCGGTGGGATCATCGAGGTGCTGGCGCAGGGAGCCGCAGCAGCCGCCAATGGGCACCACGCTCACGCCGAGCTGCGACAGGATTCGGGCGAGGGCCGCATCGGTCCTGGGAAACAACGCCGGCTGCACGCAGCCGCCCGGCACCAGCACCTGGCGGGCGTGGGCGGCCACGGGCCACTGCCCCGGCGCCTCGCGCAGCGGAATACGCCGGCGCCACGCCATCGGCAGCCAGGGTCTCAGCCTGCGGGCGACCACCAGCGCGAACGCAAAGGCAGCGCTGCCGAGGAACTTCCGCAGGACGGCCCGCTGCCACCGACCCACGGCGGGCCTTGGCAGCTGCTGCTCCAGCAGCTCGCGGGTAGCCTCGACCGCCCGGCCGTATTCGACGCCCGAGGGACAAGTGGTCTCACAGGCCCGGCAGGTCAGGCAGCGGTCGAGATGCAGGCGGGTGATCTCGCCGGTCGGCTGGCCCTCCAGCAGCTGCTTCATCAGGTAAAGCCGACCACGCGGACCGTCCAGCTCATCACCCCGCAACTGGTAGGTCGGGCAGGTCGCGTTGCAGAAGCCGCAGTGCACGCAGCGGCCGATGACTGCCGCAGCCTCGCGCGCCAGCGGATCGTTCGCCAGTGGAGCCTTCAAATCAACGTGCATCTAGAGCTCCGCATACATGCGACCGGGGTTCAGGATACCGGCCGGGTCGAATTCCGCCTTCAGGCGACGGTGGATGGCCAGCAGCGCGGGCGGCAACGGAGGGAACACCCCGATGCTGCGGTCACCACCGCGAAACAGCGTGGCATAACCACCGAGTTGTCCGGCCCGCGCGCGCACGGCCTCGGCCGGCAGGTCGCTGTGGATCCAGCGCAGCGTGCCGTTCCATTCCACCAACTCGGTACTTCCCAGGTCGAGCGCCGGCGCCGTAGCGGGCAGCGCGATGCGCCACAACGGCGATCCCTCCCGGAAGAAGGGATGCTGCTGCTCCCGGACGTCGCTCCAGAACTGTTCGGCGGCAAAGGCCTCGCCACCGATGCAGGCCTGCCCTTCGGAGACCGCCGAGAAGGAACCGGAGAGCCGCAGGAACAGGCAGCCATCGACCCAGGCAGAGGCCGAGATCGGCAGCGCCTGGCCGCCCCAGTAGCGCAGCCGCTCAAGCGCAGGCTCGAGGCCCAGCTCCAGACGGAGGCTGGACTCGGCCGTCGGCCTCGGCAGCACCTTGATCGAGACCTCGACGATCAGGCCCAGGATGCCGAGCGAACCGGCCAGCGCACGCGACACGTCGTAGCCTGCCACGTTCTTCATCACGGTGCCGCCAAAGCTGAGCAGTCGACCCGAACCGTCGACCAGGCGCGCCCCGAGCACGAAATCCCGCGCGCCACCATGGGTGGGACCGCTCGAGGACCGTCGCGGCCCGGCAAGACCGGCCGCCACGCAGCCCCCGATGGTCGCACCCGGACCGAAGTGCGGAGGCTCGAAGGCCAGCATCTGGCCATGAGCGAGCAGGCTGGCCTCGATGTCTGCCAGCGGCGTCCCGCCCAGCGCAGTCAGGACCAGCTCGCTGGGCTGGTGGTCCACGATACCGGACAGGCTCGCCGAACCGAGCCGCTCACCGCTCGGCGTGTTGCCGTAGAAATCCTTGGTGCCTCCCCCGCGGATACATAGCGGCCGGCGATCTGCCGCCGCGTCCCGGATGCGCTCGGCGACTTGCGCAATGGCCGGCCGCATCAAAACCGCGGCAGGTCGGGAAAGGCCTGCCTATCGGCAGATACCCGCATGCCACCCAGTTCGGCGCAGCGATGCAGGGTCGGGATCGCCTTGCCGGGGTTGAGGATCCCGGTCGGGTCGAAGGCACGCTTGACTGCGAAGAAGGCCTCACGGGTCGCCGCGTCGAACTGCTGGCACATCTGGTCGATCTTCTCGACCCCCACGCCATGCTCACCGGTGATGGTGCCACCGAGGCGCACGCTCTCGGCGAGGATCTCGGCGCCGAAGGCCTCGGCCCGGGCCACCGAGTCGGGATCGCCGTCATCGAACAGGATCAGGGGATGCAGGTTGCCATCGCCGGCGTGGAACACGTTCGGGCAGGCCAGGCCATGACGCCGCTCCATGTCCTGGATGGCGCGCAGCATGCTGCCGAGATGGCGACGGGGAATCGTTCCATCCATGCAGTAGTAGGCCGGTGCGGCGCGGCCTGCGGCCGGAAAGGCATTCTTGCGACCGGCCCAGAAACGCAGGCGCTCGACCTCGTCGACCGAGACCTGCAAGCGGATGGCGCCCGCGGCGGTCAGGACCTCGCTCATGCGCCCGATCTCCTCGGCCACCTCGGCCTCGGTGCCGTCCGACTCGCACAAGAGCACCGCCGCGGCTTGCATGTCGTAGCCCGCTCGCGCGAACGGCTCCACGAGATGGATCGCAGCCCGGTCCAGCATCTCGAGTCCAGCCGGGATGATGCCGGCAGCGATCACCGCGGCCACCGCATTGCCGGCAGACTCGACGCTGGGGAAGCTGGCCATGATGCAGCGGGCGAGGCGCGGAACCGGCACCAGGCGCACGATGACCTCGGTGACCACGGCCAGCATGCCCTCCGAGCCCACCACCAGCGGCAGCAGGTCGAGTCCCGGTGCATCGGGGGCGAGGCTGCCGAACTCTACCGGCTCGCCGGCTGCCGTGAGCCCCCGGAGGCGCAGGACGTTGTGCAGCGTAAGGCCGTACTTGAGGCAATGCACGCCGCCGGAATTCTCGGCAACGTTACCGCCGATGCTGCAGGCGATCTGGCTGGACGGATCAGGAGCGTAGTACAGCCCGTGTGACCTCGCGGCCTCCGAGATGGCCAGGTTGCGCACGCCGGGCTGCACGGTGGCGGTCCTGGCCAGCGGATCCACTTCGAGAATGCGGTCGAGCCGAGCCAGCGAGAGGACCACCCCCTCGGCGTGAGGCAGGGCACCGCCGGACAGACCGGTGCCGGCACCACGCGGGACCACCGGCACGCCATGCCGATGACACCAGGCCAGCACGGCCGCGACCTCGGCGACGTCACAGGGCAGCGCCACCGCTCTGGGCAGCTGCCGATACAGGGTCAGGCCGTCGGATTCATAGGGACGCAACTCTTCCGGATCGACGAGCAGGCCGTCGATCGGCAACCGGGCCCGCAAGCCTTCCAGGAACTCCCCGCCTGACCACGCAGGGAGCGCGCTCACCCGTCGTCCTCCTGCTCGTCCGCTCCCTCGCCGTCGGTGACGGGGTCGCCGAGGCAGCGGATCATCCGGACGATGCCCGGCTCGATCTCCGCTTCCGGATGGAAGCCACAGTGGCGCAGCACCGCCAGGGTGGCTCTATCACGGACACGCGCGTCACTCACGACGCGCCGCACCCGCTTGTCGGTCAGCGCATGAGCCGCGAGGGTGGAAACCATTTCGGCCCCGTAGCGTCGACCGCGGCACTCCGGCAGGATCGTGAAACCCAGTTCTACCACTCCCTGTGAGTCGGGCTGCCCGAAAAAGGCCGCGGCTCCCGCCAGCGTGGAGGGTTGCAGGGCCGCTCCCCGGCAGACTGCATACCAGGCGTACCAGCCGATGGCAGCCGGCCCATCGGCCTGCATGCGGGTCCGGAAACCTTCGATGAACTGCCGGGAAATACCCGGCGGCGGCCAGTCCTTCGGTACCGTGACCCCGAGCAGCCGGGCAACCTGCCGGGACCCACCCAGCTCGGCTTCAGCGTGCAGCAGGGTAGCGGCAACCAGGTCGAGGTGGGGGGTCTGCAGGAATAGCACCATGGGTGGCAGGCTATTTACCCTTCGCGGGCGCCGACGGCAAGTGCACAGTCCTGCAGCGAGACCAGCTTGCTGCCACCCGCCACCCGCTGCCGGCCCACCTCACGGAATCCAAAGCGGTGATGGAATGCGGCCGAAGCCGGATTGGCAGGCTCCAGGTCATACTCGCAGACGACCCTGTCGACGCCGGACTTGCGCGCCCGCTCGAACAGGTCGCGGTACAGCAAGGTGCCGAGCCCCGCCTGCCGCCGGGATTCGCTGACCACCACGCGATCCACGTAGAGAAAACTCCCGTAGCGATCCTCGAACCAGCGATAGTTGGGGCTGTCGTAACTCGCGCCAGGGCCGAAGGCCAGCAGGAAAGCCAGCACGCGATCTCCCTCCAGCAGCACCGTATGGCAGGCGGCCTGCTGGTGCAGGGCGAACAGCCGCCCGGCATCCAGCGGGCTCAGGTACCGCACGGCCGCCTCGTTGAGCGCAAGGATCGCGGGGAAATGCTCAGGGGATGCCCGGACCGGTTGCACGCCAGGTCAGGCCGTCGCCAGCCGTGCCCTGAGGTCGTAGGCCGTCGCCGAGGTCACGGTCACCTCGGCAAAGTCGCCGGGACGCAGCCGGGTCACCCCCGGCCCGGTGACGCGCACCACGCCGTCGATCTCGGGCGCATCAGCCTCGCTGCGGGCGATGGCCGTGCGCGCCTCGACGGTATCGACCAGCACGCGCAGCGTCCGGCCCACCCGCGCCCGCAGGCGGGCAGCACTGATGGCCTGCTGCGTCTGCATGAAGCGGTGCCACCGCTCCTCCTTGATTTCCTCGGCCACCGCCCCGGGCAGGGTGTTGGCGGAGGCTCCCTCCACCGGCGAATACTTGAAGCAGCCCACGCGGTCGAGCTGCGCCTCCTCCAGCCATGCGAGCAGCAGGCGGAAGTCCTCCTCCGTCTCCCCGGGGAAGCCCACGATGAAGGTACTGCGCAGGGCCAGCTGCGGCACCATCCCACGCCAGCGGTGGATCCGCGCCAGGGTGTCCTCGGCATGCGCGGGGCGCCTCATCAGTTTCAGGATGCGGGGGCTGGCGTGCTGGAAGGGAATATCGAGGTAAGGCAGGATCCGGCCTTCCGCCATCAGCGGCAGCACCTCGTC
>JAUMBX010000228.1:0-25444 GCA_032119515.1 Steroidobacteraceae bacterium
GGCTCAGGCGCGGGGCCTCCTCCAGCGGCGACTCGATGGCAACCTCGTAGACACGCGCCTTGAGGATGCGCTCCAGATACTCGGAATCCATGCACCATTATCGTCGATCGCAACGCCTGCCGCTTGAGGCAGCAGGTTCAAAGCGGCAAGATGCGCCCCTTGACCGCCCCCACCGGACGCCAACTGATCGTCGCTGCGGCCGCCATCGGCGCCCTCGGCCCCTTCGGCATGCACACGCTGCTGCCGGCGCTGCCAGCCATTGCCACCGATTTCCAGGCGGCGCCAGCCACCATCCAGTGGACCATCAGCCTGTCACTGGTGGCCATCGCCCTCGGCAACCTGCTGGTCGCACCCCTCTCCGACCGCTACGGACGACGGCCGGTCACCCTCGCCGGCCTGGTGCTGTATCTGCTCGGCAGCCTCGCCGGCAGCCTGGCCGACGGCGTCGTCACCCTGGTACTGGCCCGCTGCGTGCAGGCCTTCGGCGCCGGCGCCGCAATGGCGGTCGCCCGCGCTAGCCTCAGCGACTTTTTCGGCCTGGAGCGTTCGGCCAGCGCGCTGGCCACTACCGCCACCGTGGTCCTGCTGGTCCCCATGCTGGCGCCGACGCTGGGGGGGTTCACCGTCGAATGGCTGGGCTGGCGCCACGTGTTCACCGCGGCCCTGGTCTGCGGCACCCTGGTGACGGCTTATACCCTGTTGGGGACCCGCGAAACCCATGCCGCGGACCGCGGCGCCGGGGCGCCGCTGCGCAGCTTCTCCGGCTACCGGCAGCTGCTCGCCCATCGTGAGTACATCGGCCAGGTGCTCTACGGCTCGGCCATGATGGGCTCGGTCACCGTCTTCGTCACCTCGGCGCCCTACGTGGCCATCGAGGTCTACGGCGTGAAGCCCTCGACCTACGGGCTGCTGTTCATCCTGCCGGCGCTGGCGAGTTTCTCGGGCTTCTTCTTCACCTCGCGCATGGCGGGCCGGCTCGGCGCTGAGCGGATGATGCGGATGGGCACCACACTCACCTGCCTCGGCGGGTTCGCCCTGCTCACGGGGCACCTCCTCGGCCTCGAGCACCCGCTCGCGATCATGGTTCCGGGCATGCTGGTTTGCGCGGCCAACGCCCTCTCTGCGCCGAATTCCACTGCCAGCGCCATCCGGGCGGCCCCCAACGTCGCCGGCGCCGCCTCCGGCCTGCTGGGCTTCACCCAGCTGCTGGTCGGCGCCATCGCGACCCAGCTGGTGGCGTTTGCGGCCCATGGCTCGGCCACGCCGCTGGTCGTGGCGATCGTCTGCCTGAACCTGGCAGCGGCGCTGCTGCTGCGAGCCAACAGCCGGCTGTCAGCCTCCGCGCGATCGCCTATCTGACGAGTACCTCGACGGCATCATGGATGCGTCCGGATCGATCCTGCAGCGTCACCTGGTGCCGACCGCTCACCGGCCGCCAGGCCGCACCGTTCACCCGCCGCCCGTCGACGTGGAACTCAAGCCCATCCGTCGCGCCGTCGGCAATGAGTGGCAGGCGCTGGCGGCCTGCCGGAATGTCGGGATCCAAGGCGATCACCAGTCCGCGCGAGGGCATGACGATCCGTGCAGGGCGGGTCGTGGGGCCCGCGAGGCGCACCCGGTCGATCTCGGTACCGGCCAGGAAGAATTCACGTCGATCCGCCTCGATACCTCCATCGAAGCTGACCCGCTGCTCGACCAGCGCCGCCGGCATGGCGGGCGAGCTTGCCTCATCGCTCCCCTGCAGGAGGCGCATGATCTCGAACCAGGCCGGGGCGGCGCCGCTCACGCCGGAGACGTCCCGCATCGGGTCACCCTCGAAGTTGCCGACCCACACACCCACGGTGTAATCCCGGTTGAAACCGATACACCAGTTATCCCGCATTTCCACGCTGGTGCCAGTCTTTGCCGCTGCCCATCCAGGCGTGGCAAGCGGGCTGGCAAAGCCGAAGGTCGCAGCACGAGCGGTCCGGTCGGCGAGTATGTCGCCGATCAGCCAGGCGACCGCGGGGTCGATGACCTGCTCGGACTCCCGGCCGTCGGCGCCTGCCAGCCAACGCAGCGGGCGATACCTTCCGGCATCGGCAAGCGCCCGATAGGCCGCGACCTGCTCGAGCAAGGTCACCTCGGGAGAACCCAGCGCCAGCGAGGTGCCATAGAAGTCCGGATCCGGTTCCAGCCCTGCGTAACCCAAGCGTCCCAGCAAGGCATGCAGGCGCGGCAGACCAACCAGCTCGACGGTCCTCACCGCCGGCACGTTCAGGCTGGAGGCAAGGGCGGTACGCAGGCTGACGTGGCCCCGAAACCGCCGGTCATAGTTCTGGGGCACGTACAGTCCGACGCCGGTATTGATGCCAGCAGGCGAATCATCGAGCAGGGATGCTGGCGTCAACACGCGCAGCTCCAGGGCCAGCGCGTACAGGAAGGGCTTCAGGGTAGACCCCGCCTGGCGGCGCGCCAGTACGCCATCCACCATGGCCGCGCTCGAGGCCGGACCGGCACTGCCAACCCAGGCGCGCACCTCGCCGGTCGCGTTGTCCACCACCAGCGCGGCGCCATCACGCACCGCATCGGCCCCGAGATCGGCAAGCTGGCCCGCAAGCACCTCGTGCACCTTGCGCTGGAGCTCGGCATCCAGCGTGGTCTCCACTCGCTGCCCAGGCAGCTTGAGCACGCGCTGGGCAAGATGCGGCGTCAGTCCACCCTCGGCCTGGATGGGCAACGCCTGGCGTAACGCCTGTGCACGACTCCGGAGTGCCGCGCAGTCCGGCCTTGAAACGCCGCTCTCCCTCATGGCAGCTTCACAGGCCCGACGGGCCATGAGCTCGGGTTCGGCGTTGGGAGCCCGGAGGGAGGCTGCCAGCAGCCAGGACTCGGTATCATCCAGCGCCAGCGGCGCACGCCCGAACAGCCCCTCGGCAGCCGCTGCAATCCCCACCAACTCGCCCCTGAAGGGCACCACGTTGAGGTAGGCCTCGAGGATCTCGTCCTTGGTCCAGCGCATCTCCAGTGCGGTCGCCGCGACGGCCTGTCGGAGCTTGGCAGACAGCGGCCGATGCCCGGCCACGGTATCGCTCAGCGCCGGATCGATGCGGGCCGCCAGCTGCATGGTCAGGGTGCTTGCACCACGCAGGCGGCCTTCACCCAGTGCGTCCCGCAGCGCCGCCGCCACCGCCAGCAGGTCGACGCCGTAGTGCCACCTGAAACGCCCGTCCTCACTCTGGATGACCGCCTCGACCAGCGCAGGCGAGACCTCCGCCAACGGGACCCACGGCAAACGTCGGGCACTCTCGTCGATTCGGCGAGACTGCAGGACGACGCCGTGCCGGTCGAGCAGCCAGGCCTCGGAAGGCTGATACGCCTGCCGAAACTGATGGGGGGTGGGCAGGCCGACCACGGCAGGCAGGCACAACCAGGCGAGTGCGAAGAGGGCAAGCCCAACGCATGAGGCGATCAGCGCAACGCGCCTGCGGCGCGGTGGGTTGACCATCAAGGCGTAGTGCCCACCAGGAAAGTCGCATTCGGCAGCAGGCCGAAGCGGTCCGGCTCGTACATGGCCTCGACACGCGTGACAGGCATCCGGAACTGGCCGGCAGCATTGAGACGCATGCTGTACTCCAGCTGCCACTTGCCCCTCGGCAGGTCCTCGAAATAGGCCCGGTAGGCGTCGCTCCTGCGCTCGACGAAAGTCGGCCAGGCCGTGGCGTGACCGGGTCCGGCGGGCTCGGGCGGCGGGGCCAGCCCCCGACGCAAGCCGCCACCGAGGACGGCCGCACCGGCGGGCAACGGATCATCCAGCACCACCCAGGTCCCATCGGCCTGCGCCTCGAACTCGATGCGTACCTTCACGATGTCCCCGCGACTCCAGCGACCAGGATAGGCCTGGGTGACGGGAGTCATCAGCTTGCGGACCCGGTAGCCTGCCGCCATCGGCTTGATGACGGGCACGCTCGCCACGGAACGGATCACCGCATAAGGGGCGCCCTCGCCCTGATGGACGAGCGACACGTCCCGAGGCCCGTCCGCCCAGGGCAGGCGGAGGCTACCCACCTGTCCGCCAGCCCAGTCAAACCGGCTCCGGTCGCGCCCCATCGATACGCTGGTGGTGCCAGAGACCGCCATGGCTTCATGCGACTGCGCATAGGACTCGAAGGCGAGGACACCCCAGGCATTCGCCACTGTCGAGTCCCACGCACCGCGCTGCTGCCGACCCAGCGCACCTCGCGCCAGCCGGGCTGCATCGGCCTCGAAAGCAGGATCCGACGCCAGCAGGCCCAGGCTTCGCACCGCATCAAGATCGGCCGTGCCCAGCAGCCAGGGCAGCGCGGCCTGCTCCTCGCCGGCAAACCGCAGTTGCGTGCCGCCCAGGATCATGCGCGTGCGCAGCAGTTCGCGCAGACGCTCGAGGCGGGTGTCGCGGTCGGTGATCTGGGGGCTGTGCTTGAGGGTGGAGTAGAGATCCAGCAGGGCAGTGGTGGGCCAGGTCTCTGGTGTGCTGGGGAGCGTTGTCAGCCAGGCCTGCTCGAAGCGTCCGTGTCGGGCCAGGGCCTCCATGGCCCGCAGCCTGAGCAGCAACTGCGCACCCCCGAAACGTTGTCTGGGCACACGCTGGCCCGCAGCCACTTCCTTGAGCGACCGGAGCACGGTATCGAGTACCGGCGCCGGTAACGACCAGCCTGCGGCATGGGACAGGGCAGCCAGGTAGGCAGAGAGTTCGATGCTGCCGCGAGGAAGGCCGGGGAAGTAGGCCAGCAGTCCGTCGGCGGCAAGGTGCGCGGGCAGACTCGCCGTCAGGCGGTCCCAGGCTGCCCGGTCGCGCAGGGCAACCGCGCGGGAAGAAGCCTGCTCGAGGCAGGTGAAGGGATACAGCCGCATGGCCTCCTTCACACCACCGAGGCCGGCCAGCAGGCTGGGGGAGAGGTCGACCTCGATGCCGCCCCGATCAGGCAGCGCTCCCTTGGGCGCGCCGACCTTCAGTTCTATCGGCCGATCAATCCGCTCGAGGGTCGCCTGCCAGGTCGTGGGCTCCCCGGCCCATGGCAACACTCGCGGTCGCACGGTGACCGCATCGCTCGCCGCACCCGCGCTGGCCTCGAAACTCACCGCCAGGGAACCGGCATCCTCTGGCACTTGCAGAGGCACGCGGACCTCCCTGGACTCACCGGGCGCAAGACGCAACCCCTGGCTCATCGGCGTATCGACGGCTTTACTGTCGACCTTGGCACCCACCACCACCGTCGCCTCGATGGTCCCCGCTCCCGCGTTGCGAAGGACCGCCGTCGCCTCGACCCGATCACCCTGTCGCAGCAGCTGCGGCAAACCCGCGAACAGCATGAGGTCCCTGTGGGTGCGGATGCTCGCCTCGCCAGTGCCGAAATGCTGCGGACCGGCCTGGGCCACGGCTACCAGACGGAAGGCGGAGAGTGAGTCGTTGAGCGGCACCTCGACCCTGGCGCGGCCCCGGGCATCGAGCATGACGCGACCACGCCACGCCAGCAGCGGGTCGAAGAATTCCCTCATGACCAGGCTGCCACCGCCGCCGCCTGCAGGCAGCGCCTTGCGGCCGAAGTGTCGACGACCGATCACCCGACCCATCGAAGTGCTGGTCCGCACGGCCAGGGACCGCGGCTCAACCATGGACTCCAGCAGGTTCCAGCTCTCGTTGGGCTGAAGTTCAAGGACGGCCTCGTCGAGGGCCACGAATGCCACCTCGGCCCCGGGAGGCAGCGCACCTCCGTCGGCGCGTCGCACCTCTATGTCGACCTCGGCGCGCCCACGTGGCGCAAACACCGTGCCGCGGGGCGTGACCTTGACCAGCAGCTCGTGGTGACGACGCCCCACCTGCACTTCGGCCACGCCCATCCGGAAGGTCGGCCGGGAGAGGTCGATACTGGCCGTCGGCCGGCTTGCCCCCCGCCCACCGAGCCGGCCACGAACGGCCAATACGCTGACGTACAGGTTGGGCGAAGAGCGCCGACTTACTGGAACCTCGATCACCGGTTCGCTCGCACTCAATGGCTGCACCCACGCGTCGAGCACGCCCTCCCGCTCGACGGTCACCAACGCCGTCGCAGATCGGAAGGGGATTTCGGCCCTGAAGCGAGCCGTCTCCCCCGACTCGTAGCGAGTCCGTTCTGCAATGAGGTCCATTCGGTCGCTGTCCTGGCCACCGTACCAGGCATCCTCGCCAGCAAGCCACAGCGTATCGGTCGCCATGGAAACACGGCCATCTGCATCCTCGACCCGCGCGACCAGCACCACGCTGTCATGGCCTGCCAGCTTCAGTTGACAGTCTGCCAGGCCGCGTTCATCGGTCCGGCGGCGACAGGCCTCGCCGATGCGCCGCGTCTCCACACCGCCGTCGTAGGCATAAAATCCACCGACCAGCCGTCGACGGTATGAGAAGTACTCCCTGGCGAACACGTCTACGACGACCTCCCGGCCGGCAATGGGCTGCCCGTCCGTTCCCAGCGTGACCAATTTCACTGCAAAGGGCTTGCCGCTGCGTGGCCAGGTTGGCGTATGGATGCCAACCAGCACGGAAGAGGGCCAGACGGGCACGGAACTGGTGGTCGTCAGGCGCTCGCCATTGGCGTCCGGGTATTCCAGTTCCACGTGCAGGCGCCTGGCTCCAATGCCGGCCGGGGCGAGTGGCAGTGCAGTTCTCGCGCCGCCCACTGCGTCGAGCGAGAGCGACAGGCTGGATCCGATCTCTGTGCCGGCCTCCTCGTCCTCGCCTCGACGACGCACACCCTCGACCACCACATCGCCACCAAAGGCGAACGATTCGTAGCCCTCAAAGCCGGGCTCGAAGGCCTCGACACGGCTGCGGATCTCGACCGGCAGGCCAGCCGCGGCGCCGCCGGCCAGGAAGGTGACCGAGGCATCGACCGGCACCCGCGACGGCGCCACCAGTGGAGCGCGCGGCAGTTGAACCACGGCCCGCAGGGTAGGCAGACGGAAATCCTCCACACGGAACTCGCCCGCTGGACGGGGCAGTCCGTCACTACCCTGCCTGATCGAGACCTGGTAGGTGCCGCGACGGGCATCGACCGGCACCTGCCACTCAGCCAGCGCGGTGCCGGAAGAGAATCTCACCGGCATTTCCCAGGCCTGTCCGGAGGAGTGTTCGATCACCAGCGTGTCCGGGGCTTCTGCGGCACCAGGCAAGCTGAACTCGAAGTTGCGCCGCTGCCGCATCAGCAACTTCATGTGCAGCGTCTCGCCGGCACGCAGCAGGCTGCGATCAAAGACGGTGTGGATATTCAAGCCGTCAGGCTCGGCGTCATGCCAGCCGAGTCCGAAGTCCCAAGGCGAGATGCCATCGGTCCAGCTGGCCAGGGTGAACGACAGGTCGTCGCCCGAGCGCGCGGATACAAAGAAACCCTTCCACCAGCCGTCGCAGTTGGACCGTCCCACGTCTAGGGCCTTGCCGTCGATCCGGGCAATGCCCTGGTCATCGGTTCGGGCCATCGCCAGAACCGCGCCCTTGCAGTCACGCACGGCGATGTCCGCGCCGGCCACTGGACGGCCGGTGTCCAACCGCGTGACCCAGACCAGGGAGTTTTCCTCACCCTGCTTGAAATGCACAGCCAGGTTGGTCACCAGCGCTGAGGAGCGCACAAAATAGGTCTTGGGCTCACCGCTAAGCAGCTTGCCCAGCCGTGGGCTCGCGAGCTCAACCACATGCAGACCCGGCTCGGGCAGGGGGATGCCAACCACCTCGGCCACACCGGATGATTCAACCCGCGGTACGACGATCCGTCGTGCCGCCTTGCTACCCATGAGCAGCGGCCGATAAACATCACCGACGGAATCGAGGCTCTTGAGCCAGCCCATGATCTCGAGGTCGTCACGCACGGTCAGCACGCGCCCAGGCACGCCTCGCGCCTCCGCGACCCCCGATTCGACATCCCGCAGGGTAACCGGCAGCGCAGGCTGGGCGTAGCGTTCCAGCACGCCGAACTCCGCCGCAAACCGCGCCAGCGGCGGCAACTGATCCATGGTGACCGCCTGGGGAAAGCGCGAACCATTGCTGAGCGCCCTGCCCGCGTCATCCCTGATCTCGCCGGGCAATTCCACGCGATAACTGACGCCCGGCTCGAACGGCCCTGCAAAACTGATTCGATCCAGCAACGGCACACTGCTGTTCCCCTCCGCTTCGAGGGGAGCCTGCAGAGCTCCTCCGGGTGTGCGCAGTCGCGTAGCCAGTGCCGCGACAGCGGGAACTGGGGCGGAAAACAGGACCCTCACCGGGGCAAGTGGCATGCAGGCGCTGCGGGATTGCACGCGAGCACATTCCACACGCGCCGTGAAGTCCGGCCTCACCGTGAAATCGAAGTGCTGGGTAGACTCGCCCGCGGGTCCGGACAGGCCGCGGACGCCCGGACCCCAGACAAGGCGAACGCGGGCGGCCGCCGGCAGGTCGCGCAGGCATTCCAGTGCCACCACCCGGCTCTCCCGCAGCGGCTCACGCTCCGGCGGACCAAGCCGACTGAAGTCGCCCGCCCCGCCGGGCTCGTCGCCGTCCATCAAGGCAAGATAGGTCCAGCCCTGTAGGGCCAACTCAGCCAGTAGTTGATCGCGCCGGGCGGGGTCGACGAGTCGGACGGGCAGTGCCTCTGCAATGCCCTCCACCACGCAATTCACCGCATCGAGTGATGAAGGATCAAGTGCACCATCCAGTCGCAGCAGGAAAACTTGCGCCGAGTCGATCTGGCTGCCCGGCTCCGGCAGGACCCTGCGTATGGCCGGCGCACCGGAAACGAGGTCGAATCGCCGCGGACCGACCAGCTTGCGGCGGTCCGCCGACTTGAGCCTCGGGTCCAGCTCAAAATGGCAACTCAGCCCTGCCGGCAAGGGTTGCCTGAAGTCAAACACCCAGCTGCGCTCGTCGAGCCAGCGACCCTCCCCCGCGCCACAGTCCGTGGTTGCCGGACTCGCCGCGCGCGGGTCTCCGAAGGCCACCATCGGTACGGAGAAGGTAAGGCTGAACTGGGTGGCACCACGGACGTCACCCCGGGGTGTATAGGTGTCGACCCTGGCAGGGGACGGGGACAGCGTCGCAAGGGCCCCGGCCATGATGAACGTTGCGACGAGGCAAACCGCAGCCAAAGCGATGCGCCGTGGGCCAATCCGGGCCATTGCCTTGGACTCCGGCAAGCTGTGAGGAGTACAAGGCTACCAGCAAAGCGCCACTGACGCGGCGGGATCTAGGGGCTGACGGCCTCGAAGCGCAGCTGCACCTGGCCGAGCTGGATGATGTCGCCGTGGCTGAGCACCGCGCGGTGCGCACGGCGCTCGTTGACGATGAGCCCGTTGCGACTGCCGGCATCCTCGATGCAGACGCCCTCGGGTGCCATCACCACGCGCGCGTGCCGACGGCTGACCGAGGCATGCTGGATGGGGAGGTCGTTGTCCGGAGTGCGTCCGATGGTGAGGTCGGCACCGCACAACTCGATGCGATCGCGCCCCTCGTCGTCCACGCGCACCAGGGCGGGACGGAACACCGGGGGCGGCAAGGACTGGGTGCGCGCCTGCTCGACGGCCTCCGGCCCCCCCGCATCGCGCAGCTCGTCGCGCTCGCGGGTCAGCTGCTCCACCGCTTCACGCGCCTCGGCAAGCGATTCCTGGAGCGCAGCGTTGATCCCGGCCTGCTCCCGCAGGCGCTCCTCGAGTGCTTCCAACTCGGACTCGAGTTCGCGGACGCGCGACTCCAGCGCGGCCGGCTCATCCAGCGCCAGCTCCGGCAGTCGCTCGGTGCGATCCGGGTCATCGACCCAGTTTTGGAGGGTTTCTTCGTCCATGGCTGGCCCGAGTATCAACCGCCGGCGACGGGCAATTCTTCCCAGCGGTTCTCATTTTGAGCCCCTGGCGGGCTCAATCGAGGAAGCGTCGGACCTCTTCGGCGACGGCAGCCGGGCTTATGTCAAGCAGGTCCGGGCCTTGGCCCACCAGCTCGACGATCTGCCCCCGTGGCAACAGCTGCTGGGCCTTCGGGGCAGAACCCCAGTCCGCGTCCTCCGGCCTGAGCAGCAGGACCGGGTGCTGGATCCGTCCCAGGCGCTCGGCCACGGGATAGTTGACCGCGGCAGCGCTGCCCCACCAGGCCATCGGGCCTGCAGCGGCCTTGTCGGCGAAGGCCGCGGCGAGCCGGTTGATGTTGGCGTCGCCTCCACAGTCCGCGCGGCTACGCTCCCACTCCACCAGCAGGTGCGAGCCATCGAGGCGCGGGGGCATGGGCCGGGGTGATTCGTTGAAGGCGCGACGCTCGAGGTCATCCGGCAGCGGCACGCCGATCATCACGATCCTGCGGACCAGCTCCGGAAACTGAATGGCGACCTCGGCCGCCACCAGCGAACCGTCCCCGCGTCCCAGCAGGTCCACCTGTCGCAGGCGGAGATGGCCCAGCACGTCGGCCACGGCTGCGGCATAGTCGGCGACGGTCGGTGGACGCGGAGGCGGATCGGATTGCCCGAAGCCTGGGAGGTCCGGCGCGTAGAGGGTGCGCTGCCCGCCCAGTTCACCCATCAGCCCGCTGAACACCCGGCCGCTGCGCGGAAACGGGTGCAGGCACACGAGCGAGGTCAGCTCATCGAAGCCGCCGTTACCGGAAAAGGCACTGCGCACGTGCAACTGGCCGTACCGGCAGTCCACGTACATGCGTCGCACGTGTACCTGCATGGCGGTGTCGGAGCGTTTGCGGGTCATCAAGCGAGCCTCAGATACCATTCGTAATCCAGCGTGGTAGGGACAGCATGAAAACGATCCCACTCCGCCCGCTTGATCGCCATGAACACGTTAACGAAACCGTCACCGAGCGAGTCATTAAGTAAACGACCGCTTGCAGACCGCGCGAGTGCCGCCTGCCAATCGAGCGGCAGCGTGGGGTCCGCAGGACGTTCGTACCCATTGCCAGTGACGATCTCGCCCGGCTCGAGTCGCTGGCGGATGCCGAGATGCATGCCCGCGAGCACGGCCGCGACGGCCAGGTAGGGGTTGGCGTCGGCGCCGCAGATGCGATGCTCCACGTGCCGCGACTCGGGCGGACCCGTCGGGATGCGGAAGCCCACGCTGCGATTGTTGACGCCCCAGGTCGCGGCGACCGGCGCATAGGACTGGCGCCTGAAGCGTCGATAGGAGTTGGCGTTGGGCGCAAAGATCGCCATCGACTCCGGCAGTGCCGCCGCCATGCCACCGATGGCGTGCCGAAGCAGCGGAGTGCCGGCCGGGTCTTCGCTGGCGAACAGGTTGCGGCCATGGGCGTCGGCGAGGCTGACATGCACGTGCATGCCGCTGCCGGCATGCTCCAGGAAGGGCTTGGCCATGAAGGTAGCCACCCGCCCGTGGCGGGCACTGACGCCGCGCACCAGGCGCTTCCAGCGGATCGCATCATCGGCGGCCGCCAGTGCATCGGGCCGGTGCTCGAGGGTCACCTCGAACTGACCCGGCGCGTATTCCGACATCAGGGTCCTGATCGGCAGCTGCTGGACTGCCGCCGCGCGGTAGAGGTCGTCGAACAGGGGCGTCATTTCTTCGAGCTTGCCAAGGCCGTAGGCGTCGTGGCGGGTCGTGTGCTCGCCGGTCAGCAGGCCGCTGGCCGGGCGTATGCCCTGCCCGTCGGGTTCCACCAGGAAAAATTCGAGCTCCAGCGCCACCACCGGGTACAGGCCATCCGCCTGCAGCTGGCCGATCACCCTCGCGAGGCCGTGGCGTGGATCCGCGGCCGCCGGCTGGCCGTTGGCCTCGTACATGCTCATGAGCAGCTGTGCGGTGGGACGCTCCAGCCACGGCACCCGCTGCAAGGTACCCGGAATCGGCCAGCAGACCTGGTCGGCGTCGCCGGCCGACCAGACCAGGCCGGTCTCCTCCACGTCCTCGCCGCGCAGGTCGAGCCCCAGGATGGAACCCGCCACCGGCCGGCCCCGACGATACAGCGCCTCCAGTTCCTCCCGCGCGATGCTCTTGCCGCGTGCCACGCCACCGGGATCGGTGATCAGCAGCTGAACCGCCTCCACCTCGGGGTGCGCGGCCAGGAAGCCCAGCGCCTCCTCCACCTTCGCCCCCGCGCTCATGCGAAAGCCACCAGCTCGCGGATGCACTCGGCCCAGGCCGAATACAAACGGTCCACCTCGGCGGCCGGGGTGACCGGCGACATCAGCACCATGTTGTGGAAGGGGGTGATGACCAACCCCCGGTTCAGCAGGTAGAGACGGATGGCCTCGGGCAGCAGCGGCGGCACCGCAGCCACGGACTGCCGACCACTGCGCGGCGGCAGGCGGGAATAGCCGACCTCCAGTCGTGCCCCCACCCGCTGGACGTTCCATGGCAATCCCTCAGCCTCGAGCAGTGACTCCAGGGCGTCTTCCAGCCTCTCACCCATCGCCAGCATGTGCTGGAAGGCAGCGGGTGTCATGACACCCTCCAGGCAGGCGCGGAGGGAAGTCATCGCCAGCGGGTTGGCGGAGAGCGTGGTGCCAATTCCGGAATGGCCGGGCGGTTTGGCCGCCATCACCCCGCGGATCCTCTCCTCGAGCTCGGCAGTGAAGCCGTAGACGGCGCAGGGAAAACCGCCGGCGATCGCCTTGCCCACCACCAGCACATCGGGCTCCAGCCTCGCCGTGCGGCAGTAGCCACCCGGGCCGGAGGACAGGGTGTGCGTCTCGTCAATTACCAGCAGGGTCTTGTGTTTACGGGTGACCTCGCGCAGCGCATCCAGGAAACCCGGCGCCGGGAGCACCATGCCGGCATTGGTCATCACCGGCTCGGCCAGCACGCAGGCGACTTCGCGGGTGCGCAGCGCCGCCTCCACCGCCGGCAGGTCGTTGAAGTCCACGCAGCGGGTATGACGCGACAGGTCGGCGGCCTGGCCGACGAGGCCGGGCCGGTTCCTGACCTGGCCGTCCCGGTCCAGACGGACGAAGGCATCGTCGACCATGCCGTGGTAACACTGGTCGAAGACCAGGATCGCGGGACGGCCGGTGATGGCGCGGGCCCAGCAGATCACCGCCCGGTTGGCGTCCGAGGCGGTCTGGGCGACCTGCCAGAACGGCAGGCCGAAGTGTCGCGCCAGCAGCTCACCGGCCACCGCGGCGTCCTCGCCCGGCAGCATGGTGGTCAGGCCGCGCCGTGCCTGGCGGGCCAGCGCCGCCGCAACCGGAGGCGGCGAGTGGCCGAACATCGCGCCGGTGTCACCCAGGCAGAAATCGGTGTACCGGTGGCCGTCCACGTCCTCGAGTGCGACCCCGGAGGCAGCGGCCAGGTGCAGGGGAAAGGGCAGCGACCAGTCGCTCATCCAGTGCAGGGGCACACCACCGAGCCAGTGCCGCGCGCCGCGCCCGGCCAGCTCGCGGGAACGCGGGTGGCGCGAGAGGTACTCGGCCGTTTCCCGTTCCAGCAGCGAGGTGATGCGTTGCCTGTCGATCCCGGCCAGGGTGTCCATGACGCCAGCCTACTGCCGGGCCGCCCCGGTATCCACTCCCCCCATCGGCTATAATGTGCGAAGCAATCACCCACCCGGAGGCGGACATGTTTTCGCACGTGATGATCGGCACCAACGACCTCGAACGCGCCAAGGCCTTCTACGATGCCGTGCTCGGCACGCTGGGCGTACCGCCGGCAAGAATGGACGGCCACCGCATGTTCTACATCACCCCAGCGGGTATCTTTTCGGTGACCACCCCGATCGACGGCCAGCCGGCCACGGCGGGCAACGGCGCCACCATCGGCTTCGCCGCCACCTCTCCCGAGCAGGTCGATGCCTGGCACGCCGCCGGGGTCTCCGCCGGCGGCAACAGCTGCGAGGATCCGCCTGGCGTGCGCGCGGGCTCGGTGGGCAGGCTCTACCTGGCCTACCTGCGCGACCCGGACGGCAACAAGCTCTGCGCCCTGCACCGGCTGTAGACCCGACCATGTACGTCCTGCACGGATCGCTGGGCTCGCCCTACGTGGCGCGGGTCGTCCTGGCTGCGCGTCACAAGGGGCTGGAGCTCCAGCCGCAGATGCCTGCCGACCTGAAGTCGCCGGCTTACCGGGCCATCAATCCTTTTTCGAAGATGCCCGCGCTGGAGCACGACGGCCAGGCCTTGATCGAGTCGGACGTCATCGTCGAATACCTGGAGGAGACCCTGCCTGGCCATCCGCTGCTGCCAGGTGGCGCCGCCGATCGCGCCCGCGCCCGGGGTCTCAGCCGGGCCATGGACCTTTACGTTGGCACCGAGGTCTCGACGCTGTTCCGGCAGATGGATCCCGCCACCCGCGATCCAGCGATCGTGGAGGCCGGCATGGCCCGCCTCGCGGAGGCGCTGGCTGGCATCGACTCGCTGGTCGTGGGCCCGTGGGCAGCCGGGGCCTTCTCGCTGGCCGACTGCACGCTGCTGCCGTGGATGGTCATCCTGCACAAGACCGTGGTCCCCGTACTGGGCGTGCCCGATCCGGTCACTACGCACGGCAACCTGGCCCGCTGGTGGGAGACGACCATGGGAGACCCGGTCACCCGCGGCTTCCACCAGGAATACGCAGACGCCTTTGACGCGCTGCTCGCCCGTCTGCGCGGGGGCTGACGCCTCCTACCACTCCCCGGTGTTGGGCATCGATGCCCAGGGCTCTGCCGACGGCAGGGCGGCGCCCCGCTGCAGCAACTCGATCGAGATTTTGTCGGGCGAACGCACGAAGGCCATGCGACCGTCCCGCGGCGGGCGATTGATGGTGACGCCGGACTTCATCAGGTGATCGCAGGTGGCGTAGATATCCTCGACCTCGTAGGCCAGGTGCCCGAAGGCCCGGCCAATGCCGTAGGGCTGGGGATCCCAGTTCCAGGTCAGCTCGACGAGCGCCCGCTCTTCATCGCCGGGCGCAGCAAGGAAGACCAGGGTGAAACGCCCCTGCTCAGACTGGTAGCGGCGCAGCTCGGTGAGGCCGAGCTTGTTGCAGTAGAAGTCCAGGGACTCGCCGAGGTCCGTGACCCGGACCATGGTGTGGAGGTAGCGCATGATCGAAACTTATCACGCCAGGCCCGCGGCGTGGAGCAGCACACCGGATGCCAAGCCGCCGAGGATCACCGTTGGCGCTCCAACCCTGCCTGACGCAAGCAGCAACCCGGCTGGGATCACGATCAGCATGGCGGTGGGTGGGGCAGCGGCCAGGCTGGCCCCGAACTGCCAGCCGAGTGAGGCCATCACTCCCACCGCAGCTGCGGTGACGCCCGCCAACGCGCCCTGCAGCCTTGCTTGACCGGACAGCCAGTCGATTCCGGCCGCCCCCGCGAGGATCAGCACGAAGGATGGGAGGAAGGTGGCGTAGCCGGCCAGCAGGGCAACCCCAATGGCCGTGGCCAACGGCCCGTCGTCACCAGGCGCGTTCCAGCCAGCCAAGAAACCGATGAACTGCAGGGCCGTGACCAGCGGGCCGGGCGTGGCCTCGGCCATGCCGAGCGCGATCATGGCGTCGTCGAGGGAAATCCAGCCAAGCACCTCGACGGCTTGGTGCTGGACCCAGGCGATGACCGCGTAGGCGCCGCCAAAACTGAAGAGCGCCGCCTGGGTGAACAGCCAATAGGCATCAGCCGGCAAGCCGCCTCCTCGACCCGCTGCCGGGAGCAGCAGCCACGGCAAGCCCCATAGCATGAGACCCACCAGCAGGATGCGGCCGGCGCGGAACCAGGAAAAACTGTTGCTGGGCAGGTGCGCATCGATGACGTCGGCGGGCAGGAGTATCCAGCCAATGGCCGCGGCGGTCGCGAGTATCCACGGGAAGGCTCCACCCTCGAGGATCATGGCCAGGCAGGCCGAGCCGGCCAGCATCCACGCCACCCGCCCCTGCAGCGATGTCCTGGCCAACCGAACCACGGAGTACATGATCAGCGCAAGCACCGCCGACTTCAGCCCCGCCAGCGCGGCAAGGATCCCGGGCAGCTGACCCCAGGTCACGTAGGCAAAGGCAAGGCAGGCCATCAACAGGCAGGCCGGCAGCACGAAGCAAAGTCCTGCCACCAGGCCGCCCGCAGTGCCGTGCAACCGCCAGCCGAGGTAAATCACCAGCTGCAGGGCTTCCGGCCCGGGCAGCAACATGCACAGGTTGAGACCGCGGGAAAAGTCTCCGCTGCTCACCCAACCGCGCTGCACGACCAGCTCGTGGTGCAGCAGGGCGATCTGCCCGGCAGGGCCGCCGAAGGAAAGCAGCCCCAACTTGAGCCACAGCCTGAAGGCCTGACGGCGACTCACCGTCGGCACGGGGTGGCTAGAACATCCCGGACTTGTCGGGCGCGACGATCGCGGTGCGTTCGCGCGACGAAATCCAGTCACCGGTGATCATCTGGTCGTAGGACTGGCCCGGCCCGACCATCGGGTAGACCCCGGCATCCGGATCGATGATGACCTCGAGGAAGGCCGGTCCCTTGCAGCCGATGAACTCGCCGACCACCCGCGGCACGTCGGCCTTGCGCTCCAGGCGCTCGGCAAACGGGAAGCCATCGGCCTGCGCCGCCTTCACGAAATCCTTCTTGTGCAGCGACTTGTCCGAAGCCGACAGCCGACCCTTGTGGAACAGCTTCTGCCACTGCTTGACCATGCCGTCGCCGAAATTGTTGAGCACCACCACCTTGATCGGCAGGTCGTAGGTGGTGACGGTCTCCAGCTCACCGAGGTTCATGCGGATGCTCGCATCACCATCAATGTCGATCACCAGCCTGCCGGGATTGGCGAACTGGGCGCCGATGGCTGCCGGCAGGCCAAAGCCCATGGTGCCCATGCTCCCGGAGGTGAGCCACAGTCGCGGCTCGCGGAAATCGAAATACTGCGCTGCCCACATCTGGTGCTGACCCACACCGGTGGCGATGATCGCCTCGCCGGCGGTCAGGCGGTTGATCTCCTCGATCACGTAGTAGGGCTGGATCAACTCGCTGGCGCGATCGTAGTTCATCGCGTGGCGGGCCTTGAGCTCGGCGCAGTGGGCGCGCCAGCTGCTCCAGTCAGGCAGCGACTCCTGGATGCCGGCCTCGGCGAGCAGCACTTCGAGCGCCTGCCGCAGGGGACCGACGTGACTGAAGCTGACCCGCTTGACCTTGTTGATCTCCGAGGCGTCCACGTCGAGGTGCAGGATGTGCCGCGCATTGCGCGCGAAGCGCGCCGGCACACCGGCCACGCGGTCGTCGAAGCGGGCACCCACGGCGATCAGCAGGTCGCAGTCCTCGACCGCATAGTTGGCGAAGGCAGCGCCGTGCATGCCCAGCATGCGCATGGACAGGGGCGCCCTGGTGTCGCTCGCGCCGATGCCCATCAGGGTGGTGACCACCGGAATGCCAAGCGTGTCGCTGAAGGCCCGCAGGCCCGACGAGGCCGCGCCATTGATGACGCCGCCGCCGGCGTAGAGCAGCGGACGCCTGCTTTCGCGCAGCATGGCCAGGAACTCGCCGGCACGCGGGGGCGTAAGCAGCGCGTTTTCCACCCTCGCGAGGCGCTGTCGGTATCCGGGGATGGGCAGGCGCGATGCCCCGTCGAACGTGCCAGTACTGTTCTGCACGTCCTTGGGGATGTCGACGACCACCGGGCCCGGCCGGCCGGTGCGGGCGATCTCGAAGGCGGTGCGGATGGTGGCCTCCAGTCGCCCTGGCTCCGTGACCAGGAACACGTGCTTGGCCACCGCCCCCATGATCGAGGCCACGGGGGCCTCCTGGAAGGCATCGGAACCGATGGCCGGCCGCGGCACCTGACCGCACAGGACCACCATCGGCACCGAATCGGCCATGCTGTCGCGGATCGGCGTGACCAGGTTGGTCGCCCCGGGACCGGAAGTGACCACCGCCACCCCCACCCGCCCGCTCGAACGAGCATAGCCGGCCGCCATGAACCCCGCGCCCTGCTCGTTGGCCGGGACGATCAACGGCATGCCTGGCCGACCATCGGCCTGCTCACGCTGGTTGTGGACGAAAATGGCGTCGTAGGTCGGCAGGATCGCGCCGCCCGAATAGCCAAAAATGGTGTTCACCCCTTCGTCCGCCAGGACCTGGACGATCATCTCGGCGCCGGTCATGGCCTGGCCCGAGAGGGGGTGCTTGCTTGCCGAGGTCACGCCAAACCCTTGCGCTGCTGGTATCGAGCGGGACAGACTAGCACGACCTCTCCCATGCGCCACATCATCTCCATCCTGCTGCAGAACGAAGCCGGCGCCCTGACCCGGGTGGCCGGTCTGTTTTCCACGCGCGGGTACAACATCGAGTCGTTGTCCGTGGCACCCACCCAGGACCCGGCCATCTCGCGGCTGACCCTGGTCTCGGCCGGCAACGACACCGGCTTCGACCAGATCGCCCACCAGCTGCAGAAGCTGGTGGACGTGGTGCAGGTGGAAGACATGACCCGCGACGCGCACTTCGAGCGCGAGATGGCCATGCTCAAGTTCCGCCTGCCGACCGGCGCCATCGACCCGGTGATGCGACTGGTCAGCGAAGCCGACGGCAAGGTGCTCTCCGGCGAGCTGGACAGCTTCGTCATGACGCTTACCCACAGCGAGGGCGAGATCGATCGCTTCATCGAGGAGGCCAGCCGCCACGGCGAGCTGCTCGAGGTGGTTCGCAGCGGCGCACTGGCCATCGGCCGCGGCAGCCGTGGCCTCAAGGACCCGCGCTGACCGTGGGCCTCGAACCGGCTCGCGCCGCCGATGCCGAGGCGGTGGTCGCCCTCGTGGAGTCCGCCTTCCGGGGTGAGCCGAGCCGCCTCGGCTGGACCACCGAGGCCGACCTGCTCGGCGGTCGGCGCACCGGTGCCGACGAAATCCAGGACATCCTTACCGATCCCGACCAGGCCCTGCTGCTCAAGCGGGACAAGGCGGGCACGCTGGAGGCCAGCGTGGTGCTGCGGCGTGAGGCCGCGCAATGCTGGTTGGGCATGCTGGCGGTCAAGCCTGCTCTGCAGGACCGCGGCATCGGCCGTCAGGTCATGACCGAAGCAGAAGGCTGGGCACAACAGCAGTGGGGCAGCCGTCGCATGCGGATGTCGGTCATCGCACAGCGGGGAGAACTCATCTCCTGGTACGAGCGCCGGGGCTATCGGCTGACGGGGGAGCGCAAGGCCTTCTTCTATGGCGATCCGCGCTTCGGAGAACCGCGACGCAGCGACCTGTTCTTCGTGATGATGGAGAAAGTGCTACCGCCGGCCGGCTGATGACCTGCCGGGCAGCAGTTGCAGCGCCTGCCGCGCCGCGCGGATGCCACTCTGGTAGGCGCCGTGCAGGGTGCCATAGGCAGCCTGCTCGGTATGCTCACCGGCGAACAGGAGGCGTTCTGCCACCGGCTCGGTGAGCCTCTGGCGGGCCCCGAAGCGGCCCGGTACGCAATGGGAATAGGCACCCCGGCTCCACGGATCGCCAGCCCAGGCGGTGCTGACGCCCCGGTCGAACTGGCGGCGGATGTCGCTGCCCGCCATGCTCACCAGTTCCCCCAGTGCGTGGTCCACGAAGGCCTGCGAGCCGGCGGCCTCCAGTTCCTGGGCGAAGGCCCCCGCCGCCGTGCCGATCACCACGTTACTGCTCCACAAACGGGTGAGGTAGCTCATACCCCGCCAGCCCGAGCGGCGCTCGCGCAGCACTTCGCTGTCCTCTCCGGCGAAGGGGTTGCGCTTGAAGCGCAGCGCCACCTTGTTCATCACGCCGAGCGGCAGTGCGTGCACGGCCTCCTGCACGGCCACGGGCAATCCGGGATCGAAGGCCATGCCGCCAGCCGCCAGCACGCTCGACGGCACCGCCACGATGGCGCAGCGCACCCTGAGTTCTCCGGCAGGGGTATCGAGGAACACACCGGAACGGCCCCAGCGAATGCGCGACACGGGCGTGTTGAGACGCACCTCGACGCCACGGGCATAGTGGGCCAGCAGGCTGCCATAGCCCTTCGGGATGAGAAGGTCGTCACCGCGACGATCGAACTGGAAGCTGTCGAGAGCCGAGAAACTGCCGGGCTCGACCCCCTCCCAGGAGGTCAGGCCCGATGCGGCAAGCGGGTACCAGGGATCCTCCCGGGTGACGCGGGTGAAGGCAGCATCAGCCGGGATATCCAGCCCGCGCCGCCCGGCCTCCTCCAGCTCGCGCCCCATGCGCTCGACCAGCGCACGGTAGGCAGTCAGTTCCGCAGCATCGAGCGGCCGTTGACCCTCGAAGATCCGCCTCGGATAGCGGTCGACGAAAGTCTCGAAGCCGTTCGTCCTCGCATAGCCCACCCAGGGGTTGACCTCCGAGGCATGCAGCCAGGAACAGCCGCGATCCCAGGGTTCACCCACGCTGTCTTCATCGGTATGGGCCCGACCCCCGATGCGACCGCGGGCCTCCAGCAGCACGATGCGACGCCCGGCCGCCAGCAGGGTGCGGGCAGCCGCCAGTCCGGCCGCGCCGGCGCCCACGACAGCCACTTCCGCGCCACTGCCCTGGGCCATGGCTGCCCGGGGAAGCGCGAGCGAGACCGCGGAGGCCGCGGCGCCTTGCAGGAAAGCCCGCCGGCCAGCGCCAGTGGAGGGCTTCATGGCGCGCCCTCCCGGCCCGCCGGCGGCAGGCCTGCCACGGCAGTACGGATACCCTCCGGCAGCATCACCACCCGGCGAGTGATGCGATCGACGTAGACGTGGACGAAGCGGCCCACCGCACAGGCCGCCTGTTCATCACCGCGAAAGAGTCCCACCCGATAGATCACGCTCGAGTTGCCCAGCTTCTCGCAGGCCAGTCCGGCCTGGACCTCGTCGGGGAAGGAGAGCTCCTGCAGGAAGCGGCAGCTGGTTTCCGCGACGATACCGATGGCCGGCAACTCGCGGATGTCGCTGGTGGTGGCCTCCATCAGCCAGCCGTTCACCGCCGTGTCGAAGTAGGAGTAGTAAGTGACGTTGTTGACGTGGCCGTAGTGGTCATTGTCCATCCAGCGTGTGGGGATCCTCCGGACCATGCGAAAGTCCGTCCGGGAGGGTGGTGGCGCTCGCTCAGCCATGACGTCTATCCTCGCACCTGCACGCGGTCACGAGCATACCGCGGGGGGAGCCGATCGACCATGCAAGTCCGCGCAGCAGTCCTCACCGAGATGGGTCGCGCCCGTCCCTATGCGGTATCCAGGCCGCTGGAGATCCTGACCCTCGACCTGGAACCGCCCGGCCCCGGCGAGGTGCTGCTGCGGATCCGGGCTGCGGGACTTTGCCATTCCGACCTCTCCGTGGTGGACGGCAATCGTCCGCGCCCCCTGCCCATGGCCCTCGGCCACGAGGCGGCCGGCGTGGTGGAGCAGCTCGGTCCCGGGGTGATCGGCCTCGAGGTTGGGGATCACGTGGTGACCGCCTTCGTCGCCGCCTGCGGGCACTGCCAGCCCTGCACGCGTCAGCGTCCTGCCCTGTGCGAACCGGCCATGCGCGCCAACGGGGCGGGCAGCCTGCTCGGTGGCGGCAGACGCCTGACCGGTCCAGGCCCGATCCATCATCACCTCGGGGTCTCCGCGTTCGCCGAGCGGGCCGTGGTGGCGAGCCAGTCCTGCGTCCGGGTACCCCGCGAGCTGCCCTTCCCGGTGGCGGCGGTCTTCGGCTGCGCCGTCATGACCGGCGCGGGCGCCGTGGTCAACACCGCGGCCATGCCCGCCGGCAGCTCTGCGCTGGTGGCAGGCCTCGGTGGAGTGGGTCTGTCGGCCCTGCTGGCGGCGCGGCGCCTGGGAGCCTCACCACTGGTGGCCGTCGACCTGCAACCGGACAAGCTGGGCCTCGCTCTCGCCCTCGGCGCCAGCCATGCCTTCCTGGCGGACGATCCGGAGCTCGCCGGCAAGATCATCGAGGCGACCGGTGGCGGCGTGGACTACGCCTTCGAAATGGCCGGCAGCGTCGCGGCCCTGGAGCTGTGCTGGCGCGCCTCGGCGCGCGGCGGCACCACCGTCTCGGCAGGCCTGTCGCATCCCGAGCGCGAGTTCAACCTCCGTCACCTGACGCTGGTAGCGGAGGAGCGCAGCCTGAAGGGCAGTTACCTCGGTAGCGCTGTGCCCCAGCGGGACATCCCGCGCTTCATCGACTGGTACCAGCGCGGTGAGCTGCCAGTGGACCAGCTGCTCAGCGGCACGCTGGCGCTCGAGGAGATCAACGAGGGGCTGGACCTGCTGGCCGAGGGACTCGCGGTCAGGCAGGTCATCGTTCCGGGCTGAGCGACCTTACCCCACCGGCTTGCGTGCGGCACGCAGCAGGAGCAGTGCCGGCAGCAGCAGGAGTGCACCGGTGATGAACGGGGCCTGGGTGCCGAGTGTGGAGTAGATGGCGCCACTGCTGGCCGGGCCGACGATCCGGCCCGCGGCGCTGGCCGACTGCATGGTGCCAAGCACCGCGCCCTTCTCGTCCTGGCCGGCCTCCAGGCTCAGCAGGCTGGAGGCTGCGGTGTTGTAGCTGGAATGTCCGGCCGAGAAGAACGCCGCGCCGACGGCCAGCATCAGCCAGTCGCTGGCCAGGATCATCGCCGCATAACCGATCGCGTGCATGAGGACCGAGCCGTAGAGCACCCGTCGCTCGCCGAAGCGGCGGGCGAGGTGGCCCACCAGCACGCCCTGGACCAGCACGCCGACGACGCCCATGGCGAAGAAAGCCAGGCCGACGTCGCGTGGCGACAGGGCCAGCACATCGTATCCCCAGACCGGGAAGATGGTCTGCAGGATGGTCGCCCCGATCGACACCAGGCATACGGAACCGACCACGCCAAGCAGCGCCGGGCTGTGCGCCACCGGCGCCAGCGGCGAGCGGAAACCCTGGCCGCCGCGCAACCGCCAGGGCTTGCGCGAGGCTGGCGGCAGGCTTTCCTTGAGGAACAGCATCGCGCTGAGGAAGGCGATCGCGCTGAGCCCGGCGGAGACCAGCGCCGGCAGGGTGAAATTCATGGCGGCAGGGTCGTCACCGCCGAGCAACCCACCGATCATGGGGCCGAACATGAACCCGAGACCGAACGCCGCCCCGATCATGCCGAGGCCCTTGGCCCGCTCCTCCGGGGCGGTGACGTCGGCCACGTAGGCGAAGGCGGCGGAGATGTTGCCGGACATGAGGCCCGAGAACACCCGCGCCACGATCAGCATGCCGAGCGTGTCGGCCAGGCCCAGCAAGACGTATCCACCGGTGGAGCCGATCATGCTCACTATCAGCACCGGACGCCGGCCGATGGCATCGCTCAGCCGACCCCAGACGGGCGTCGAGAGTACCTGCGCCAGCGCATAGATGCCCGCGCCGCCGAAGGTGATCAGCCACGGATCCGCGCCCATCCGCTCGGCCACGAACGGAAACAGCGGAATGATGATCCCGAAGCCCAGCAGGTCGACGAAGACGATCAGGAACAGGACGAGCAAGGCGCGCATGAGCGCCTATTCTGCCTGCCTGCGAGGTCAGCCGCCGAGCGGCGTGCTGCCGAAGGCCAGGTCCTCGACGGGAACACCGCCGATCAGGTGTTCCTGGATGATGCGCTCGAGGTTGTGCGCATCGGCATTGCGATACCAGGTGCCCTCCGGATACACCAGGGCGATCGGTCCGTCGCGGCAGACCCTGAGGCAATCGGCACGGGTGCGCAGCACGCCCTGCGTCACGTCGGCCAGCCCCAATTCCCTGAGCCGGTGCTTAAGGAACTTCCAGGCCTGCTGGGACGCCTCAGCCGGCGCGCATTTGCCGTGGGTACAGAGCAGGATATGACGACGGGCGCCGCCGGGCGCGATGGCCTCGACGGCACCCTCCAGCGACGCCGCCGGTTCGGTCAAAGAGCAGCCTCGTCCGCCTCGCCGGTACGGATGCGGACCACTCGCTCGATCTCGGTCACGAAGATCTTGCCGTCACCCACCTTGCCGGTCTTGGCGGCGGCGATGATGGCGTCCACCACCTGGTCCATCAGGTCGCTCCTGACCGCAACCTCGATCCGGGTCTTCGGCACGAAATCGACCACGTACTCCGCGCCGCGATAGAGTTCGGTGTGGCCTCGCTGGCGACCGAAACCCTTCACCTCGGTGACCGTCATGCCCGAGATGCCGATCTCGGACAGTGCGGCACGCACGTCGTCGAGCTTGAACGGCTTGATAATGGCAGTAACCAGCTTCATCACATGCTCCTCGCGGGAAAACCTGAAAGCCTGGTTGCAGATTCTATGCCGAGCCGGCCCCGCTTATCTAAATCAGTGACTTGTCCGCGAACCGGGGGGAGGGCTCGCACCAAGATGGCGCACGCTGCACGGCGAGCCGCACCAGCGAAGCGCGCTCCGGGGGTGGGCAGCAGGCAGCGGGGCAGGTAGGCTCTCCGCCCCGTGCAAGACACCATCCTGATCATCGGCGCCAGCCACGCGGCGGCGCAAGCCGTCGACAGCCTGCGCCGCGAAGGGCACTCGGGCCCCCTCATCCTGGCCGGCGAAGAGCCCTTCCTGCCCTACCAGCGTCCGCCCCTGTCGAAGAAGTTCCTGACCGGGGAACTGGAAGCCGAGCGGCTATGGATAAGGCCTGAGTCCTTCTACGCCAAGCAGGAGGTGGAGCTCAAACTCGGCCAGCGGGCGACGGCCATCGATCGAGGGCGCAGGGAAGTCACCTTCGACGACGGCAGCCGGTTGGCCTACGGCCGACTGCTGCTGGCGACCGGCGCCCGCCCCCGCCCAGCCCCCCTGCCGGGAGCGGCGCTCGCCGGGGTGTACGGCCTGCGCAGCCTCGCCGACGTCGAGGCCATCCGTCAGGACCTGGCGCCCGGTCGGCGCGCGGTGCTCATCGGCGCCGGGTTCATCGGTCTGGAATGCGCCGCCAGCCTGGTGCGGTTGGGCCTCGAGGTGACGGTGCTGGAGATGGCCGACAGGGTCATGAGCCGCATGATCGCGCCGGAGATGAGCGCCTTCTACAGCTCGGTTCATGCGGCCGAGGGGGTGCGGCTCCTGACGGGCCAGCAGGTCAGCGCGATCGAGGGGGAACAACGGGTCAGCGGTGTGCTCTGTGCGGATGGCAGCCTCCACCCGGCAGACCTGGTCATCGTGGCGATCGGCGTATTGCCCAACGTCGAACTGGCCGCTGCAGCGGGTCTTGCCTGCGACAATGGCATCGCGGTGGACGAGCACTGCCGCAGCAGCGACCCGGACATCTACGCCATCGGCGACTGCTGCAGCTTCCCCAGCCAGCGCTACGGCCGGCGCGTGCGCCTGGAGTCGGTCGACAATGCCTGTGAGCAGGCGAAGACGGCGGCGGCCAACCTCTGCGGCACGTCGACCGTGCATGACAAGCTGCCCTGGTTCTGGTCGGATCAGTACGAGCTCAAGCTGCAGATCGTCGGCCTGTCCCAGGGCCACGACCGGGTGGTCCTGCGCGGCGACGTGGCAGGCCGGAAGTTCAGCTGCTGCTACCTCCATGGGCAGGAGTTGCTGGCCCTGGACGCGATCAACCAGCCAGGCGAGTTCATGGCGGCCAAGCGGCTGATCGGCGAACGGAGCCGCTTCGACCCCGACCGGCTGGCCGACCCCG
>JAUMBX010000229.1:0-5867 GCA_032119515.1 Steroidobacteraceae bacterium
CTGGCCAACCTGGAGGAACTCGTCAAGCGCTATCCGAAGCCGGAGTACTACTCGCGCATCGTGGCCCTTTACTCGCAGGCCGTTAAGGACGATCGCGTGGTGATGCTCAACCTGTACCGCCTGGCGATGCGGGACGCAGGGCTGGCAACGGTGGGCGAGTATCTGGGGTATGCGGATAACGCGCTGGTGCTCGGCAGTCCGGGCGAGGCAGAGCGCGCCCTGCAGAAGGGTATGGAAGCAAGTGTGGTCCCCTCGGTCGGTACCAACCAGGAAACGCTCCAGGAGTCGAAGGCGGCGGTCAACCGCGACCGCAAGGACCTGCCCAAGGATGCCCTGTCCGCGGCCAAAGACCCCGCTGGAGAGTTTTCGGTCAAGGTGGCCCTGGGCTTCTACAGCCTGGGCGACTGGGAACAGGCGGTGTCTGGCGTGAAATCGGGCTTGGCCAAGGGCGGGGTGAAGCGGCTGGACGACGCCAACCTGCTGCTGGGTGCCTCCCTCGTGGAGCTGGGCCGGCTCGAGGAGGCCAATGCGGCGTTCGACGCGGCGGCGGCGGCGGCCTCGGATCGTTACATGAAGGGCATCGCCGGCTTGTGGAAGGGCATGGTGGCGCGTAGTCAGGCACCAGCCCCTGCAGCCAGCCCGGAGGCTTGAGTGCCGCCGGCAGTTGGCGTGGCAAAGGTGGGTTTTGGTATAAGAGCAATCCGTCGTCCCCCCGGCGGTCAAACGCAGAGCGATTAGGAGTTCAGACTCGTGAAAAAGATCCCGGTTAAAGCCATTTCGGTTGCTGCCGTCCTCGGCTTGTCCGTACTCGTGACCGGAGCCGTGCTCCAGCCTCAGCTGGCCGAGGCTCAGACCGTAGGAGGCTGGCGCAAGGAAGTGGCCGAAAAGGCTCAGGCGGCACAGGAGGCCGGCCAGGCGGGTAACTATGCCAAGGCCATCTCGCTACTGAAGGAGGCCAAGGCCAAGGCCCCGCTGTCGGCGGAGGAGGAACAGGGCGTCAACGAACTCATGATCTGGGCAGCCAGCGCCTCGCGCGACTATGGCCTCTTGGCCTCGACCATCGAGGAGCGCCTGGCCACCGGTCGTGTGAAAGGCGCTCAGTTGGTCTCCAAGCTCGACATGCTGGCCAAGACTTATTACAGCCAGCGGAATTATGCCAAGGCCGTCGATACGCTGGACAAGCTGGCCAAGGCCCGCGGATCGTCCAATGTGGACGACCTGATCATGCGGGGCCAGTCCCAGTACGCGCTCAAGCGGTATGCGGATGCGGCCGGTTCCCTGGAACAGGCCTACGAGGCCGCGCGCCGCGCCAAGAAACCCGTGAAGGTGCAGGTCGAGTTGCTGGAGACGCTCAACAACTCTTATTTCCGTCTGGGCAACAAGGCCAGGCAGACAGAGACCCTGCAGAAGCTGATGGTCGTGCAACCCAAGGTGTCGCACTTCGAGCAGCTGGTGGTCATCGCCCAACAGGACGGCGCGGACTCGGTCGCCATGATCAACCTGTTCCGGTTGGGCGACCGCAAGGGGGTCCTGGCCAAGGATCATTATGGTAAGTACGCCGATGCCGCGTTGGACCTGTCCAGCCCGGGCGAGGCGGTGCGTGCCATCGAGAAAGGCATGGCCGCCGGCGGAATCCCCAAGGACGATCGCAACAACCGCTTGCTGGCCGATTCACGCTCGCAGCTCGAGAAGCTGAAGGCGGGCATTGCCCAACAGGAACGCGAGGCCAAGGCCATCGCCAGCGGTGAGTCGGATGCCCGGCTGGCCCTGACCTTCCTGACCCTCGGCGACAAACCCAAGGCAGCAGAGGCCGCCCAGCGAGCGCTGCAGAAGGGCAAGGTCAACCGCGTGGACAGCCTGCAGTTCGTTCTCGGTGTCGCCCTCTACGATCAGAAGAAGCCCGCGGAGGCCAGGAAGGCGTTTGACGCCGCCGGCAGTGCCAACCCGAAGGCGGCTGGCGTTGCGAAACTCTGGTCTCAGGTCGCAGGGTGATTCGCGCCTGACGGAAGCGCCGCGAGGTAAGAGACGGCAGCCTTCAGCGGCACGACCTCGGCGTACTTGGCCTGCAGGTCGAACAGGCTGGCTTCATGAGGTCCGGGAGCGCGGTCGCCGACCGCCTCCCGGACGACCCAGGGAATGAAGCCGTGCTGGCAGCAGTCCACCGCAGTCGCACGTATGCAGCCGCTGGTCGATACCCCGGCAATCAACAGCGTGTCCCGGCCCAGGGCAGTCAGGGTGGCGGCCAGGTGGGTGGCAAAGAAGGCGCTCGCGTAGCGCTTGGTGATGACGACTTCCCCCGCTTTGGGCTCCAATCCCTCCGCGAAGGCGGCCAACTCCGGATCAGTTTGGTCGGCTTCGAAACACGCCAGGGCGGGAACCTTCCGGAAAAATACACCACCATCCAGCCCGCCAGCCTGAAAGGCCACGTTGGTGTGAAGGACCGGAATCCCCGCTGTGCGGGCGGATTCGAGCAGGGCGCGGGCGCCCTCGAGGGCTGACAGGCAACCTTCGCCGCCAAACAAGGGCGAGCGCTCCAGCAGGTAGGCGCGGACAAAATCCACGATCAGGAGCGCGGGGCGCTGTCCGGCGGGAAGACTCTGGCGAAACCCGCCACGGGCGTAATTCTGCTCGAGACTCTCGCTCATCAGATGACCTTGTCGTCGCACAGGCGTTGATAGCGCTCCGGGGCCATGCCCAGCAGGCCCAGAAATACTTCTTCATTGTGCTGGCCAAGCCCAGGTGACGCGGAGCGAATGCTGCCCGGGGTTTCCGACAGCTTCGGGGCCACGTTCTGCATCTTGAGTTCCCCGAAATGAGGATGCTGGGTGGTGATAATCGCCTGACGGGCGGCGAAGTGCGGATCTGACAGCATTTCTGGAGCCCGATAGATCTGCCCGGCCGGGACGCCGTGCCTGTCCATCAGGTCCAGCACGGCGCGAGTGGACAGGGTCGAGGTCCAGGCACCGATCAGGTCATCCAGTTCACGCTGATGGGTGCCGCGGGCCTGATGATTGAGGTAGCGAGGATCTGCGGCCAGGCCCGGTTGCCCCATGGCCTCGCACAGCCTGCCGAATACCGTATCCTGGTTGGCGGCAATCAGCACCAGGCCGTCGCTGGTGGGATAGACGTTGGAGGGTGCGACATTGGGCAGGATCGCCCCGGTTCGCTCGCGGATGTAGCCGGTTTTGTCGTACTCGGTGATCAGCGATTCCATCATGTTCAGGACCGCCTCATAGATGGCCGAATCCACCACCTGTCCGCGTCCCGTCTTTTCCCTATAGTGCAGGGCCGAGAGGGCGCCCACCGCGGCGAAGGTCGCGGCCAGGGAATCGCCGATCGAGATCCCCATCCGTGAGGGTGGCGTACCGGGGTCGCCGACCACGTAGCGCAATCCACCCATTGCCTCACCGATGGCACCGAACCCGGCCTGACGGGAGTAGGGGCCGGTCTGGCCGAACCCCGAGACCCTGATCATGATCAGGCGCGGGTTGATGGCACTGAGCTGTTCCCAGCCCAGACCCCACTTCTCCAATGTTCCCGGACGGAAGTTCTCCAGCAGGAAATCGGCCTTGGTCACCATTTCACGCAGCACTTCCTGCCCTGCAGCCTGGCGCAGGTCGAGGGTGACCGCCTTTTTGTTACGCCCGACCACCGGCCACCACAGCGAGGGCTCGCCCTGCTTCTGCCGCCCCCAGACCCGCATCGGATCCCCCTGATTGGGCGGTTCGACCTTGATGACCTCGGCGCCCATGTCGCCCAGCACCTGGCCACAGAAGGGGCCGGCCAGGAGGGTGCCCATCTCGATGACGCGCAGGTCGCTCAGGGGACCGTTCTGGAAGTTGGCAGGGTTCATGGACGTGGCTCCGCAAGGACTGAAAAACAGGGATTGGGTTGTATAGCCGCGGTCCACAAGCGCGTCAAGGCATGCCGCGCAAGACGAGTTGGGCAAGAGGGACCGGTCTGTGTATACAATCCGGCGTCCCCCCAGATGCGAGGAGCGGTAGTGGGATTCAGGACCGTGGAAATCGTCGAAGTGGGTCCGCGTGACGGGCTGCAGAACGAACCTCATGTGTTCCCCACCGCGGCCAAGGTCGAGTTTATCCAGCGCGCCGTCGACGCCGGCTTGCGACGTATCGAAGTGGCCAGTTTCGTCAATCCCAAGCGGGTTCCACAGATGGCCGACGCGGAGGCAGTTCTCGCGGCTATCGATCGTCAACCCGGGGTCTACTACGTAGGTCTGGTCCTGAATCGCAAGGGCTTCGACCGTGCCGCAGCCGCCGGATGCAACGAGATCGGGATGGCCATCGTGGCCAGCGACACCTTCAACCAGCGCAACCAGGGCGTCTCCAGCGAGCAGTCGGTAGCCGACTGGCTGGAGATTGCCGCGGCGGCCCATGTGGCGGGCATTCGCCCGCAGGTGACCATCTCGGCGGCCTTTGGCTGCCCCTTCGAGGGTGAGGTCGATCCGGCCCGGGTAGTCGAGTTGGCAGTGCGGGCCGCGGAAGGCCGGCCCCATGAAATCGCGATCGCCGACACCATCGGCGTGGGCGTGCCCAGCCAGGTGACGGAGCTGCTGGGTCGGTTGCGGAGAGCGCTGCCCGGGATGCCACTGCGCTGTCATTTCCACAACACCCGTAATACCGGGCTGGCCAATGCCTATGCAGCGGTCGAGGCGGGGGTTAACACGCTGGACGCCAGTATTGGTGGAATCGGTGGGTGTCCGTTCGCGCCCGCGGCGACCGGTAACATCCCCACTGAGGACCTGCTCTACATGCTGCAGCGGATGGGAGTGGAAACCCATGTCGATCTGGACAAGACTGTAGAGACTGGCCGCTGGTTGCAGGACCAACTGGGAAGGACCGTACCCGGCATGCTTGTGAAGGCGGGTGGATTCCCGGCTCGGGCGGCCTGAGGCGGGTTCAGGATTCAACGACGACTACACTTGGGGTGAGCGCATGACATACCGGCTCGGCGTCGACGTAGGCGGAACCTTTACCGACCTGCTTTTGGTCAATGAGAAGACGGGACAGACCTGGACTGCGAAGGTGCCGAGCACCCCGGCTGACCAGTCCATCGGCGTGTTGAACGGACTGGAGCGGGTGTGCGGTCTGGCCGCCATCGACCCGAAGGAAATCAGCCACGTCATGCACGGCACGACGGTGGCCACCAACACGGTGCTGACCGGGTCGGGCGCCCGGGTCGGGTTGGTGACCACCAAGGGTTATCGCCAGGTGCTGCAGATTGCCCGGTCCTACGTGCCAGGGGGACTCGGAGGCTGGGTCATCTACAACAAGTCGCTGCCCATGGCCCCGCTGTCGCTCACCATCGAGGCTGACGAGCGTGTGGGGGCACGCGGCGACGTGGTTCGCCCCCTGGACGAGGCAGCCCTGCGACGGTCACTCGCGGCACTGAAGGGCAAGCAGATCGAGGCCTTGACCGTGTCCTTGATCAACGCCTTCGCCAACGACGCCCACGAGAAGCGGGTCAGGGACCTCGCTGCCGAGGTGATGCCCGGCGTGCCGGTGTCGCTGTCCTCGGACGTGGTGCCCGAAATGCAGGAATACGAGCGGACCGTGACCACGGTGGCGAATTCTTACGTGCGCCCGGTGGTCCAGCGCTACGTCAAGAACCTGCAGAGCAAGCTGGCCTCGCGCGCCGGCTCCGTGAAGCTGCACATCCTGCGTTCCGATGGCGGTCTCGCCTCGGCGAAATCTGCCGAGGACTATCCGGTGAACCTGCTCATGTCAGGACCCGCCGGCGGCGTGACCGGGGCATTGTGGGTGGCCTTGCAGGCCGGTTTTCCCAACTTGCTGACGGTCGACGTGGGAGGTACCTCGACCGACGTCGCGCTGATCAACGGTGGCGAG
>JAUMBX010000230.1:0-11483 GCA_032119515.1 Steroidobacteraceae bacterium
CAAGGAGATATGAGAGATGGCTAAGGGCCAGTCCCTGCAGGATCCGTTCCTCAACGCACTGCGCAAAGAGCGCATTCCGGTGTCCATCTACCTGGTCAACGGCATCAAGCTCCAGGGGCAGATCGACTCCTTCGACCAGTTCGTCGTGCTGCTGCGCAACACGGTGACGCAGATGGTGTACAAGCACGCCATCTCAACCGTCGTTCCGGCCCGCAACGTGAAGCTCCCGATCTCCGACGATCCGCTCGACAAGGACGGCGACGCCGATTGAGACCCTGATCGACCGGCCCGGGATGGGTGAGCGGGCCGTGCTGGTCCGCCTCGGGCTGGGCGCTCCGCTCAGGAGCGAGGACATCGAGGAATTCCACGCCCTGGCGGTGTCTGCGGGCACTCGTCCGGTGGCCACCGTGACCGGCTCCCGCCGGGTACCCGATTCCAGGTTTTTCGTCGGCAAGGGCAAGGCCGAGGAGATTCGCGGCATCGTGGCGGAGGCCGAGGCCGACGTCGTGCTGGTCGACCACGCCCTGTCGCCGAGCCAGGAGCGCAACCTCGAGCGCCTGGTGGGCCGCCGGGTTCTCGACCGTTCCGGGCTGATCCTCGACATCTTCGCCCAGCGCGCCCGCAGTGCCGAGGGCAAGCTGGAGGTCGAGCTCGCGCAGTTGCGTCACCTCTCCACCCGCCTGGTTCGCGGCTGGACCCACCTGGAAAGACAGAAGGGTGGGGGTGTGGGCCTGCGCGGGCCGGGTGAAACCCAGCTGGAAACGGACCGTCGGCTGCTGGGCAAGCGGATCCGCACCCTCAGCGAGCGGCTCGAGGTGCTGGGCCGGCGACGGGATACGGGGCGGGCCGTCCGCAAGCGTGTCCCGGTGCCCTCGGTGGCCCTGGTGGGCTACACCAACGCCGGCAAGTCCACGCTCTTCAACCGCCTCACCGGCGGCAACGCCTACGCCGCCGATCAGCTCTTTGCGACCCTCGACCCGACCGTCCGCCGCCTGCGCACTGGTCAGGTTCCCCAGCTGGTCATGGCCGACACGGTGGGCTTCATCCGCGACCTGCCTCACGAGCTGGTGGCCGCCTTCCGTTCCACCCTGGTGGAGGCCCGCGATGCCGATCTGTTGCTGCACGTGGTGGACGCCTCCGATCCCGAACGTGCCGAGCGCATCGAGCAGGTCGAATCGGTGCTGAAGGGCATCGGTGCCGCCGAGTTGCCCATGCTGACCGTGTTCAACAAGATCGACCGCGCCGGGGTGTCACCCTCGGTCGAGAGGGACGGAGACGGAAAGCCGCACAGGGTGTGGCTGAGTGCCGTGACCGGAGAGGGTCTGGACATGCTGATGGAAGCCCTGGAGCAGCGCTTCGCCGGCCTGCCTCGCGGATACCGGCTGACCGTAGCGCCTGCCGAGGGTCGCCTGCGGGCACGCCTGCATGCGGCAGGCCTGGTGGCCGCAGAGTCCGCCTCCGACGCGGGTGGCTGGGAACTCGAGCTCGAGGCCACGGAATCCCGGCTCGCGGCGCTGGCCAGGGAACTGTCTATGCCCCTGTCGCAGAGATGCCGTCCTTGTTTGCCGCGGCCGGGGTTCGTAGAATCCCCCGTTCACGCCGCCCTGGATGGCGGTGCCCTTCATCCCAACTGAACGGTTGCCCGATGCCCTGGAACGATGACCCCGGCCGGAAAGACGACCCCTGGCAGCGCAAGCCAGAGCAAGGTCCGCCTGATCTCGACCAGATCATCCGCGATCTGCAGCGGCGCTTTAAGAAGCTGTTCGGCGGGGGTCGCACGTCCGGTGGGGGCGGCGAAGGCGCCTCAGGCGGCGGGGGCATGCCGGGTGGAGCAATGGGGGTGCCCTACCTGCTCGGCGGCGTGCTGGTGCTGTGGGGCTTGACCGGCGTTTACCAGAACGACGCCGCCGAGCGTTCCGTCATCACGCGCTTTGGCGAGTATCACTCCACTACCCAGCCAGGGCTTCACTGGCGGATCCCCTGGCCGATCGACCAGAGGACGGTGATCAACGTCGCAGAGCTGCTGAGCTTCGAGGAGAGCACCCGCATGCTCACCCAGGACGAGGCCCTGGTGGAGATCAGCCTCGCGGTCCAGTACCGCAGGGCCGACCCGGTCCTGTTCGCCTTCAGGGTTCGCGATCCAGAGGAGACCTTGCGCGAGGTGGGCGAAAGCGCCATCCGTGAGGCCATCGGCCAGAGCAAGCTCGACATGGTGCTGGAGAAGGGGCGCCAGGAAATCTCGGCGAAGACCAAGGAGTTGATCCAGCGTACGGTCAGTTCCTACAACACCGGCATCGAGGTGATCAGCGTCAACCTGCAGGACGTCAGGGTGCCCGAGGAAGTGGCGCCGGCCCAGAAGGACGCCATCAAGGCCCGCGAGGACAAGGACCGGGCAACGCTCTCGGCGCAGACCTACGCCAACGACATCCTGCCCAGGGCGCGAGGCCTCGCCGCCAGCCAGCTGGAGGCCGCTGCTGCCCACCGCGAGCGGGTCACCGCCGAGGCAGACGGCCAGTCATCCCGCTTTGGCGCGCTCCTCACCGAGTATCAGAAGGCCCCTGAGGTCACCCGTCGCAGGCTTTACCTCGACACCATGGAGCAGGTCCTCGGTTCCTCCGCCAAGGTGATCGTCGATACCAAGGGTACGGGAAACATGCTCTACCTGCCGCTCGATCGCCTGCTCGAACAGCGGGCCCAGGATCGCAACGGCAGCGTGGGGATCGAGGCGATGTCGCCCATGGGCCCGGAGGCCTCGCAACCGGCACCCCAGACCGACCTGCGCAGCCGGGGGACCCGCTGATGAGTAACCGCGCGACCAATCTCCTGCTGGCTGCCCTGGTGCTGCTGTTCCTGGCCTACCAGGCGACTTTCAAGATCAACGAGACGGAACTGGCGATCAAGCTGCGCTTTGGCGAGATCGTCAAGGACGATTATTCGCCAGGCCTGCATTTCCTGATGCCCGTGGTCAACGAGGCGCTGAAGTTCGACAAGCGGGTGCTGACCCGCAACTACCCGTCGGAGCAGTTCCTGACCAGCGAGGGCAAGATCCTCAACGTCGATTTTTTCGTCAAGTGGCGGATCGCCGACGTCGGGCAGTACTACCAGTCCACCAGCGGCGACGAGGAAGTGGCGGCGCGCCGCCTGGCGGAAATCGTCAAGGACGGCCTGAAGGGCGTCATCGCCCGGCGCACCATCCAGCAGGTCGTGGCGGCAGAGCGGGCCGAGTTCATCGGCGACATCCTGCTGGTGGCTGGCTCCTCGGTGGACCAGCTGGGCATCGAACTGGTGGACGTGCGGGTCAAGAAGATCGACCTGCCGGAGGACGTGCTGGATTCGGTCTTCAACCGCATGCGACAGGACTTTGCGAGGCAGGCCGCGCAGCTGCGCGCGGAGGGCGATGAGCAGGGCCAGCTCATCCGCGCCACTGCGGAGCGCGAGCGCGTCGAAATCCTGGCAGAGGCGACCCGCGAGGCCGAGAAGACCCGCGGTGAGGGCGATGCCCGTGCCGCAGCCATTTATTCGAGCGTTTACTCGCGCAATCCCGAGTTCTATGCCTTCTACCGGAGCCTGGAGGCGTACCGGAAGGCGCTGGGCAAGTCCGAGGACGTGATGGTGCTGGCGCCGGACAGCGACTTCTTCCGTTACATGCAGCAGCCCAATCGCTGAGTCGGGTGCCCTCCATGCCTGACATGCCGGCACGGGGCAGGATAGTGGTCGTCATCGGTGCCCAGTGGGGAGACGAGGGCAAGGGCAAGCTCGTCGACCTGCTGACCGAGCGCGCGGCGGCCGTGGCCCGCTTCCAGGGTGGCCACAATGCCGGCCACACGCTGGTCATCGCAGGCCGCAAGACCGTACTCTCGCTGATCCCCTCCGGTGTGCTTCGTGAGGGGGTCACCTGCTACATCGGCAATGGTGTCGTGCTGTCGATTCCTGCCCTGTTGAAGGAAGCCGCCACCCTCGCCGAGGGCGGTGTGCCCGCGCTGGAGCGCCTGCGAATCAGTCCCAACTGTCCGCTGATCCTGCCAGGGCACGTGGAACTCGACCACGCGCGTGAGAAGGCCCGGGGCGACCGAGCCATTGGCACGACCGGCCGGGGCATCGGGCCTGCCTACGAGGACAAGGTGGCCCGTCGGGCGGTCCGGGTGGCCGACCTGATGGACCCGGTGTCCTTCCGGGACAAGCTGGCGGAGGTCGTGGACCATCAGAATTACCTGCTGGGTCGTTATGCAGGTCACCCGCTGCTGGATCCGGATGAGATCGCCGGGCGGTGGCTGGAGATGGGTCAGCAGATCCTGCCGCTGGTCACCGACGTGGGGGCCGAACTGATCAAGGCCCGTGATGCGGGCGGGCATGTGCTGCTGGAGGGCGCGCAGGGCGCGCTGCTCGACATCGATCATGGTACCTATCCCTATGTCACCTCCTCGAATACGGTCGCGGGCGCGGCTGCCGTGGGCACCGGCATCGGTCCCCGCGACATCGATCATGTGCTGGGAATCACCAAGGCCTACACCACCCGAGTGGGCGCGGGGCCGTTCCCGACCGAGCTGGACGACGACGCGGGCCGTCACCTGGCCAGGGTCGGGCAGGAATTTGGTGCCGTCACCGGCAGGCCCCGACGCACGGGCTGGCTGGACCTGGTGGCCCTGCGGCAGGCCATCCGCCACAACAGCGTCTCCGGGCTGTGTATCACCAAGCTGGACGTGCTGGACGGGTTGGCCAGGGTGAGGATCTGCACCGCCTATCGCTTGCCGGACGGCAGCACGGTCGAGCAGCCCCCCCTGCGGGCAGACGATTACGCTTCCTGCCAGCCGATACTGGAGGACATGGAGGGCTGGTCGAGCCCGACCTTCGGTCTCAAGGATCTGGATCAGTTTCCGGCGGCGGCCCGCCGTTACCTCGAGCGCATCGAGGCCCTTGCAGGGGTGCCGGTCGAGTTGGTCTCGACCGGCCCGGAGCGAGACCAGACCATCATGCTGCGCTCGCCCTTCGATGTGAGAGAATGGTGCCCAGGAGAGGACTCGAACCTCCACGCCTCGCGGCACTAATACCTGAAACTAGCGCGTCTACCAATTCCGCCACCTGGGCACAGGGAGCGTTCCGGCTAGATACCAACGAGGAGCGCGCAATCTACGCAGGCCTCTCCGGCTTGTCAATCTGGGAAGATGCATTGAAGAAACACCATGACTGGCGGAACCGGGATCCGCGCTTCGGCGACGAGTCGTCCCGCTACGACGATCCCATCCCGAGCCGCGACTATCTCGGCGAACTACTGACCGAGGCCGGGCGGCCGCTGGGCTTCGAAGACCTGGCTCGTCAGGCTGGCTTGCGCTCGCCGGCACACCGCAAGGCCCTGCAGAAGCGGCTCGCCGCCATGGTCCGGGATGGGCAGTTGATCCTCAACCGGGCCGAGGAGTACTGCCTGATCGCAAAGCTGCCGCTGGTCGTCGGCACGATCAGTGGGCACCGGGATGGCTTCGGATTCCTGCTGGCGGAAGACGGGGGCGGGGACATTTTCCTGGCCTACCGGCAGATGCGTCGCGTCTTTCCCGGTGACCGGGCCGCGGTTCGGGTCACCGGGGTCGATGCCAAGGGGCGCCGCGAGGGCACCCTGGCCGAGGTGCTCGAGCATCGGACCCGCCAGTTGGCGGGTCGCTTCAGTTTCGAGTCGGGCGTGGGCTTCGTCCAGCCCGACAATACCCGCATCCAGCACCGCGTGGTGATCCCCGCTTCGGCCCGCGGCGGCGCGCGCTCCGGCGACCTGGTGGTGGCCGGCATCGTCGAGCAGCCCACCGACCGGACGGAGCCGGTGGGCCGAATCCTCAGGGTGCTGCCGGAGGCAAGTACTGCGGTCACCGCGGTCGAACTCGCCATCGCTGCGCACGGACTGCCCGACGCCTTCGAGCCGGCGGTGGTGCGGGAGGCCAGGAAGTTCGGCAAGGCCGTGGCCGCCGAAGATGTGGCCGGCCGCGAGGACCTGCGCGGGCTGCCGCTGGTGACCATCGACGGCGAGGATGCGCGCGACTTCGATGACGCGGTGTTTGCCGAGCGGACCCGCGGGGGCTTTCGCCTGCTGGTGGCCATTGCCGACGTCAGTCATTACGTCCGCCCGCATACGGCACTCGACCTGTCCGCCCGCGAACGGGCGACCTCCGTCTATTTCCCCGGTCGCGTGCTGCCCATGCTGCCCGAGGCCCTCTCGAATCTGCTCTGCTCGCTGATGCCGAAGGTTGACCGTCTCTGCATGGCCTGCGAAATGCGGGTGACCGCGCGCGGCAAGGTGACCGCTGCCCGCTTCTTCCCCGCGGTGATGCGTTCCCGGGCCAGGCTGACCTATACGGAGGTGGGGCGTGCATTGTCGGAGGGCCCCGAGTCGGGTTCCGAGCTCGCTGGTGTGATGCCGGTGCTGGCGGTGCTGCACGAGGCCTACCTTGCGCTTCGCGAGGCTCGCGAGGCCCGCGGCGCGCTGGACTTCGAGGCGCCTGAGTTCAAGGTGTTGCTCGGTGAAGACGGGCGGGTGGCGGACATCCGTGCCTATCCCCGCAACGACGCTCATCGGCTGATCGAGGAGTGCATGATCGCGGCCAACGTCGAGGCAGCGCGCTTCCTGCGCAGCAAGGGATTGCCCACGCTGTTCAGGATTCACGGCAAGCCGGAGGACGATCGCATCTCTGACCTCAAGCGGTTCCTTGCCCAGCGTGGTGTGCACCTCGAGACGGGCCATGAACTCGAGCCGGCGAGATTGCGCAAGGTGCTGGTCGAGGTGGCGGCAAGACCCGACGCCGCCGTGCTGGAAAACGCCATCATCCGATCGCTGCCCCAGGCCCTCTACCAACCGCTGAACATCGGCCACTTCGGCCTGGCGCTGAGCGAATACGCCCACTTCACCTCACCCATCCGTCGCTATCCGGACCTGCTGGTGCACAGGGCCATCCGTCATGCGCTGCTGGGCGGTTCGGTCGACGACTTCGTCCACCCGCCCCGTGAGATGGAGCAGTTGGGGCAGGAGTGTTCCCTGCGCGAGCGCCGGGCCGACGAGGCGGCAAGATCGGTAGTGGCGCTGCTCAAGTGCGAGTTCATGAAGGAGCGGATCGGCGAGGAGTTCGATGCGGTCATCACCGGCGTGACCGATTTCGGCGTGTTCGTGCAGTTGACGGCCTGGCAGGTGGATGGCCTGGTCCACGTCACGGCCCTGGGCAGCGACTATTTTCATTTCCATGAGGACGATCGCAGCCTGCGTGGAGATCGCAGCGGCCTGCGCTATACGATCGGGGACCCACTGCGGGTTCGCCTGGTCCGGGTCGACCCGGCTGATCGCAAGATCGATTTCGAGCTCGTGGGGGAGGCTGCACCAGCCCCGCGACGCCGCGGGGGCCGGCGGGGGGGGCGGCGGTGAGCGGCAAGGGGGTGGTCTACGGGCTGCACCCGGTCGAGGCCTGTCTGATGCGCCATGGCTCCCGGGTTCGGCGGTTGTGCATCCAGCAGGGACGCTCCGACGCCCGGGTCGAGGCCTTGCTGGCTCGGGCCTCCTCGCTCGGGGTCGAGGTGCGCAGGGTTTCGTCCGAGGAGATCTCGCGCCTTGCGGGCGAGGGGGTCCATCAGGGGGTCCTGGCGGAGGTGGAGTGGCCGAAGCCGCCCACCGAGGACGACCTCGACGACCTGGTGATCGCCAGGGGCCGCGAGTTGCTGCTGCTGGTGCTGGACGGTGTGCAGGATCCTCACAATGTCGGCGCCTGCCTGCGAACCGCGGAGGCGGTCGGGGCCGATGCCGTGATAGCGCCGAGGGACCGGGCGGCGGGGTTGACTCCTGTCGTGCGCAAGGTTGCTGCGGGGGCGGCAGAGTCGCTGCCCTTCGTCCAGGTGACCAACCTCGCCCGGACCCTTCGGGGCCTGCGGTCTGCCGGGGTCTGGGTGGTCGGCGCGGCAGGCGAGGCGGGGACCCCGCTGTACCGGGCCGACCTGACCGGTCCCCTGGCCCTGGTGCTGGGCAGTGAGGCCGAAGGACTGCGCCGCCTGACCCGCGAGACCTGCGACCTCCTGGTGTCCGTTCCCATGGCCGGGATTGTGACTTCGCTCAACGTGTCGGTGGCCGCGGGGGTGTGCCTGTTCGAGGCCGGCAGGCAGCGGGCCGCGGCCGCCGGACTTGCCTGATTCCTTTCGATCCGGTAACTTACGCGACCCTTCAGGCACCGGGAAGAACACAGGTGCCCTCACTCCTTGCCTCACCGCCCTGCATCCGGCGGGAGGCGTGACCAGAAGGAGACCTCAAGATGCGTCATTACGAGATCGTGTTTCTCGTCCACCCTGATCAGAGCGAGCAGGTGCCCGCCATGGTCGAGCGCTATCGCGGCATGATCGGTGCCGGCGGTGGCCAGGTCCATCGAATGGAAGATTGGGGTCGGCGCCAGCTGGCCTTCCCGATCGACAAGGTGCACAAGGCGCACTATGTGCTCATGAACGTCGAGTGCGACGGCAAGGTGCTGGCAGAGATCGTCGATGCCTTCCGCTTCAGCGACGCGGTGCTCAGGCACCTGGTGATCAAGATGGACCAGGCGGTCACCGAGGCCTCACCGATGGCCCGGGCCAGCGAGGAGCGGGAGGAGCGCGGCGAGTACGGCGAGCGCGGATCCCGCGGCGAGGGTCCCGATCTGGGCCCGTTGGACAGCCAGGACTGAACCAGGAGCAAGCACCCATGTCACGTTTTTCACGCCGCAGGAAGTTCTGCAAGTTCACCGCCGAGGATGCCGGCCAGATCGACTACAAGGATCTCGGCACCCTGAAGGCCTACATCACCGAGACGGGCAAGATCGTTCCCAGCCGCATTACCGGAACGCGTTCCTTCTACCAGCGCCAGCTGGCAGTCGCGGTCAAGCGCGCCCGCTACCTCGCCCTGTTGCCTTACACCGATCAGCATTGAGGCCGCCCGGCAACTGGCCGGGAGCATCATGAACAAGTTTGCGGAATGGGCCCTGCGAGCTCCCTGGAACGGGATGCTGGCGGGTGCCTTGGTGTCCACCCTGGCCTGTCTCGCCCTGCCGCTGCTGGCGTGGCTGCCGGGCGGGCTGGTGGTGCTCGCCTGCCTCGCAGGGGGGCCTGCGATGGGTGCCTGGTCCGTCTCCGGGGCCGCCTTGCCCATTGCCTTGATGTTTGCACCGGCCATGGGCCTGGGTGCGGCCTTGCTGCTTGCGGTGATGGCCCTCTTGCCGCCCCTTGCGGCGGGCATCCTGCTGTCGAGGAGCCGCAGCCTGTCGTTCGCCTTCCAGGGAGTGACGCTGGCGGCGGCGGGGCTGGTGCTGGTGTTCCGGATCCTGTTTGGCGATCCCGTCAGCGTATTTGGTCCCCTCCTTGACTCCATGAAACCGGCCTTCGAGGAGATGGCCGCCTCCATGGCCGGGCTGGGCGTGGGCCGCAGCGCCGAGGAACTGGCCACGGCAGTGGCGCGCATGGCCTGGGCTACGCTCGCCTGGCTGCTGTTGCTCACCACGCTGAGCTCCCTGTTCCTGGGCCTGTGGCGCTTTGCCGCCCTGCGCGAGCAGGGGCTGTTCGGCAGGGAGTTCGTGGCCCTGCGCCTGGGCGGCCTGATCGGCTGGCTGGCGGTCGGCGCGCTGCTGGCCAATGTCGCCGCCCAGCTTGCCGGCGGCGACCCCTGGGCGCCGGCCGAGGACCTGCTGTTCGTGCTGTCCGGAGCCTTCCTGCTGCAGGGCTTGGCCATCGCCCACGCCTTGCGCTCGGCCCAGGTGACCGGGCCGCTGCTGTTGGCCGTGGCTTACCTCTCGGTCATCGTGTTTCCCATGCTTCTGGTGGGCCTCGGGCTGGCTGACACCTGGGTCCGTTTTCGCGAACGTTTCATCAACAAAACTCCTTCGAGTACGGTGTAATCATGGAAGTCATCCTCCTGCAGAAAGTCGCCAACGTGGGCGACGTCGGTGACCGGGTCAAGGTCCGCTCCGGCTACGGTCGTAACTATCTCCTGCCCACCGGGCGCGCCACGCTGGCCACGGCGGCCAACATCGCGACCTTCGAGGCCCGTCGCGCGGAGCTGGAAGCGAAGGCTGCGGCCGAGCTCGCCAGCGCCAGGACTCGTGCCGCCCGCCTGGAGGGCTTCACCCTGGTGGTGCGGGCCAAGGCCGGCAACGAGGGCAAGCTGTTCGGCTCCATCGGCACGGGGGACATTGCCGAGGCCTGCCGCGCCGAGGGCCACGAGATCCAGCGCTCCGAGGTCCGCCTGCCGGGCGGGACGATTCGCATGACCGGTGAGCACAGCGTCGTCCTGCATCTGCACGCCGACGTCGACTTTGCCCTGCCGGTCAACGTGGTCGCCGAGGACTAGACTCCGCTTCATGCAGCCCTCGGTCGAAGCCCTGCGCACGCCGCCCCACTCCGTGGAAGCAGAGCAGGCAGTGCTGGGCGGGCTGTTGCTGGACGCGAACGGCTGGGACGCGGTCGCCGACATCGTGGCGGCCGCCGATTTCTACCGGCGCGACCACCGCCTGATCTTCGAGGCCATTGCCGAGGTCGCCGAAAAGCGCGGACCTTGCGATGCCGTCACGGTTTCCGAGCATCTGGAGCGCAAGGGTCTCGCCGAGGAAACGGGTGGGCTGGCCTACCTCGGTACGCTGGCCCGCGACACGCCGAGCGCCACCAACGTCAGGACCTACGCGGAAATCGTTCGCGAACGGGCCATCCTGCGCCAATTGGTGCAGGCGGGTGGTGAGATTGCCACCTCGGTCTTCGAGGGCGGGGGCCGGGCAGCCTCCGAACTGGTCGATGAGGCCGAGCGGCGGGTATTCGCGATCGCCGAGCGCGGCAGTCGGTCGCGCGCAGGGTTCCGCCAGGTCAAGGACATCCTGCCCGGGACCGTCGACAGGCTCGACCTGTTGCACCAGTCACCCGGACAGCTGACCGGGGTCACCACGGGCTTCGCCGACCTCGATCGCATGACCACCGGCCTGCAACCCGGCGACCTCATCGTGATCGCTGGCCGGCCCTCTATGGGCAAGACCACGCTGGCGATCAACATTGCGGAGAACGCGGCCATCGGCAAGGGGGTGCCGGCTGCGGTGTTCTCCATGGAAATGTCCGCCGAGCAGCTGACCCTGCGCATGATCTCCTCGCTGGGGCGGGTGAACCAGAGTCACCTGCGTACGGGGCAGTGCTCTGACGAGGACTGGTCCCGGATCAACAGCGCCGTGGCCCAGCTCTCCTCCGCGCCCATTTTCGTGGACGAGACGCCCGCCCTCACGCCGACCGAGCTGCGCGCCCGGGCCAGGCGCCTGAAGCGCGAGCGCGGCCTGGGCCTGGTGGTCGTCGACTACCTGCAGCTGATGCAGGTTTCAGGGACCAAGGAAAACCGCGCCACCGAGATCTCCGAGATCTCCCGCGGGCTGAAGGCGCTGGCCAAGGAACTCTCCGTACCGGTCATCGCCCTGTCACAGCTCAACCGGTCGGTGGAGCAGCGCACCGAGAAGAAACCGGTGATGTCCGAC
>JAUMBX010000231.1:0-1933 GCA_032119515.1 Steroidobacteraceae bacterium
AACATCATCATCTTCACGACCGACCAGCAGCAGGAACTCCGCTGGTTTCCCCCGGGCTGGGAGCAGGCAAATCTTCCCGGCCTCACCCGCCTGCGCAACAAGGGCGTTTCGTTCACCCGGGCCTGCACGAACACCGCGATGTGCACACCGTCACGCACCACGCTCTTCACCGGCTTGTATCCCGCCCAGCACCTGTGCACCGACACGCTCTCCGAGGGCATGTCCCAGTCCGAGGAGGAACACCAACTCGACCCCTCCCTCCCGAACATCGGAACCATCCTGAAGGCCGAGGGATACGATGTGGTCTGGAAGGGCAAGTGGCATCTCAGCAAAGGCGTTGAACACCCGGATGGCACGCAATCGGACGATGACATTGCGCGCTACGGCATGTCGGACTGGAACTCTCCCGATGCGGGCGGCGATGCGAAGTTGAAGAACTACGGCGGCGGCACGACCAACCACGACGGGCGCTTCTTCGACGGCAGCACATGGCAGGACCCGCAGGGCGACCCCTCCGATCCGGACTACATCTTCACGCAGGCGGACGGCCCGGTCGATCCGGGTGCCGAGCAGGAAAGCGTCATGGCATTCCTGCGCCAGAAAATCAGAAATCCGGGCGGAAACCCCTTCTGCCTGGTCATCTGCCTGATCAACCCGCACGACGTGCTCGGATGTCCCGGCCTGTCGGTCGACTCCGGTGGCAACGGCACCTACCTCGAAGGCGGCTATTATGGGAGACCCGATGGCACGTCGCCTTGGTCCGAACCCACCGGCCCGCTGACGATCGGTGTGCCGCCGACGCGCGACGAGTTGCTGCTGCCGAATCTCAAGCCGCCGTGCCAAGCCGCGTTCCTGGCCGCCAATGTCTTACTTGGCCCCACACCCACGGATTCCGCGAAGCTGAAATACCTCAATTTCTACGCGAATCTCATGAAGCTCAACGACCGGTATCTTTGCGAGATGCTCGACCTTCTGGACGGTGCCGACCCATCGGTGGATGCCGACTCGGCGCGGGCGCTGCGCGACAACTCTTGGGTGATCTTCACCTCCGACCACGGGGACATGGCCATGACGCACGGCGGACTGCGCCAGAAGTCCTTCCTGGCCTACGAGGAAATCGTCAATGTTCCCCTCGTCTGGTCGAACCCCGTGGACTTCCCGGCTCCGCGCGTCTGTCACGAACTCGTGTCGCACATCGATTTTCTTCCGACGCTCTGCGCCACACTCGGGGTCGACACCACTTCGATCGACTTGCGCGGAGTCGATTACAGTTCGCTCATCATGAACCCCGCCGGGCCGCCCGCTCAGGACGCGATCCTGTTTACCTTCGACGACATTTGGAGCGGCCAGGAAGCCTCCGGATCGCCCAACGGCATCGTGCCGCCCCCCAACAGGCTCCGCGTCCTGATCGAAAAGGACTACAAATACGCGCTCTATTTCGACGGCTTGGGAGTCGCCGCCCCGGTGGATGAATTTTACGACTTGCGCGATCCCGCCAACGGCGGAACAGACAACGATCCCTCGAGCGGGAAGCCTCTCGAATACATCAATTACTCCGCCTGGGCCGACGGCCTCCGACCGGTCCCGCAGGCCACCCCAGACCTTGTGGCGAAGAGGACGCAAATGGCGAATGACCTCGCCGCCGCCATCGACGCAAAACTCGCCCCGCTGGCCCCCAAGGCCGCGGTGGACCCGGACCAGTTCGAGGTCAAGATCTACCAGTGGGTCGACGCCGACGAGCAGCCGCAGGCCGAGGTCCAGGTCAGCTGGATGTCGCGCTGCACCACGCAATACCAACTCCAGACGTCGCCAGACCTCGAGACTTGGACAAATTACGGACCTTGTGGGCTGCATGCACCTCCCACCCACGTGGGGGCACGAACAAACACAACAGGTGTGGGACGTGCGCTACCTGGCAGAGGGCAGCGACGAT
>JAUMBX010000232.1:0-14775 GCA_032119515.1 Steroidobacteraceae bacterium
GGCCAGCACCAACTGGGCGAACACCGGCCCGGGATGGAATGCGAAGTCGCCCTGCTCGCGGCGGTAGATCGACACCCCGATGACGTCGGCCGGCAGCAGGTCGCTGGTGAACTGGATGCGCCGGTAACTCAGGCCGAGCGCCCGGGCCAGCGCCTGGGCGAGCGTGGTCTTGCCCACGCCGGGAATGTCTTCGATCAGCAGGTGACCACCGGCCATCAGGCAGCTGAGGGCCAGCCGGACTTCCTCGTCCTTGCCGAGCAGGACGCGGTTGACCTCATCGAGTACAGGCTTCATCGCAGCAAGGCTACCTTTTCAAGCTGCCCCTCGAGTTGCTCGAGTTCACGGCTGGCCACCGCCAGCCGCTCGCGTTCCTGGGCCACGATGGCCTCGGGCGCGTGGTCGACGAAATCCGCCCGCGACAGCTTGGCTTCCGACCTCGCCACGTCCTGTGCCGCCTTGTCGCGCTTCTTGCCGAGGCGGGCCAGTTCGGCCTCCACGTCGATCAGGCCCGCCATGGGCACCAGGATCTTCAGCTGACCCATCAGCGCCACGGCGGACGGGGGTGCGGCCTGGTCATGGCCCAGCGCACGGGCCCCGGTCACGTTGGCCAGCTTGCGGACGTAGGCGGCGCTCGCCTGCCAGCGCTGCAGGTCGACCGGGGAGGCGTCCTGCAGGAGGACCTCGAAGCCCACCGAGGGCGCGATGTCCATTTCCCCGCGGATCTGCCGCACGCCCAGGATGAAGTCCATCGCCCAGCGCATGTCTGCTGCGGCGGCTGCGTCTTCAGGATCGTCGAGCGTTTGTGGGAACGGCTGTAGCATGATGCTGGGGCCCGATCGGCCGGCCAGCGGTGCCACCCGCTGCCAGATCTCCTCGGTGATGAAGGGCATGATCGGGTGCAGCAGCCTGAGCAGGGACTCGAGCACGGCCAGCAGGGTCTGGCGCGTGCCAACCTTCTCGGCCTCGCTGGCCGACTCCGCCTGCAGCACGGCCTTGGACAGTTCCAGGTACCAGTCGCAGAACTCGTACCAGGTGAACTCGTAGGCGGCCTGTGCGGCGAGATCCAGCCGATAGCCATCGAGGCCTGTCCTGACTTCCCGGATCGCGTGGTCCAGGCGGGAGCGGGCCCAGCGATCCGCCGTCGACAGCACGGCAGGGCCGGTCGGGCTCGAGTCACCGACGGCCATCAGGACGTAGCGGGCGGCGTTCCAGAGCTTGTTGCAGAAGTTCCGGTACCCCTCCACGCGTCCCAGGTCGAAGCGGAGGTCGCGCGACTGGGTGGCCATCGAGGCGAAGGTAAAGCGCAGGGCGTCCATGCCGTAGGGGGCGATACCCTTGGGGAACTGCTTGCGCGTGGCTTTCTCGATGGCCGGGGCCAGGTGCGGCTGCATCAGTCCGGTGGTGCGCTTGGCCAGCAGCGTGGGCAGGTCGATGCCGTCGACGATGTCCAGAGGGTCGATCACGTTGCCCTTGGACTTGGACATCTTCTGGCCTTCGTGATCCCGGATCAGGCCATGGATGTAGACCTCGCGAAAGGGCACCTCGCCGATGAACTTCAGGCCCATCATGATCATCCGGGCGACCCAGAAGAAGATGATGTCGAAGCCGGTGACCAGCACCGAAGTCGGGTAATAGCGGTCCAGCTCCGGCGTCTTGTCCGGCCAGCCGAGCGTCGAGAACGGCCAGAGCGCCGAGCTGAACCAGGTGTCCAGCACGTCCTCGTCCTGGCGCAGCGCAATGCCCGCACCGATGCCGTGGGCCTCGCGCACGGCGGCCTCGTCCCTGCCTACGTACACCCGACCCTCCGGGTCGTACCAGGCGGGAATGCGGTGGCCCCACCACAACTGGCGGCTGATGCACCAGTCCTTGATGTTGCGCATCCACTCGAAGTAGGTGCGGTCCCAGTTCTCCGGCACGAACCGGATCCGGCCCTGCTCGACGGCCTCAATGGCCGGCTTGGCCAGCGGCTCGATGCGGACGTACCACTGGTCGGTGAGCCAGGGCTCGATCACGCTGCCGCTGCGATCGCCCCGGGGCACCATCAGGCGGTGCTCGTCGATGCGCTCCAGCAGGTCGGATTCGCTGAAGGCGGCGATCACCCGTTCGCGCGCCTCGTAACGGTCGAGGCCGAGGAATCCTGCGGGCACCTCGCCCGCCATGCGGGCATCGGCATCGAGCACGTTGATCAACGGCAGGTCATGGCGCTGGCCGATCTCATAGTCGTTGAAGTCGTGGGCTGGCGTGATCTTCACGCAGCCCGACCCGAATTCGGGATCGACGTAATCGTCGGCGATGATGGGGATCTCGCGTCCGGTCAGGGGCAGCCTGATGCGCCGCCCGACCAGGTGCCGGTAGCGCTCGTCGTCCGGGTGCACGGCCACGGCGGCATCCCCCAGCATGGTTTCCGGACGGGTGGTGGCCACCACCAGATGTCCGGTCCCGTCGGCGAGGGGATAACGCAGGTGCCACAGATGGCCCTGTTCCTCCTGTGACAGCACTTCCAGGTCGGAGAGGGCGGTCTTCAGCACGGGATCCCAGTTGACCAGGCGCTGGCCTCGATAGATCAGGCCCTCCTCGTAGAGGGCGATGAAGGCCTCGCGCACGGCATGCGAGAGCCCCTCGTCCATGGTGAAGCGATCCCGGCTCCAGTCCACCGAGGCGCCCATCCTGCGCAGCTGCCGGGAGATGGTGCCGCCGGACTGTTCCTTCCACGTCCAGACCCGCTCCAGGAAGCGCTCGCGCCCGAGCGCATGGCGGTCGCTGCCCTCGGCGTTCAGCTGCCGCTCGACCACCATCTGGGTGGCGATGCCTGCATGGTCGGTGCCCGGCTGCCACAGCACGTCCTCGCCCAGCATGCGGTGATAGCGGGTGAGCGCGTCCATCACCGTGTCCTGGAAGGCATGGCCCATGTGCAGGGTGCCGGTGACGTTCGGTGGCGGGATGACGATGCAGAAGGGGCTGCCGCCCGGTCCGGCGCGGAAGAATCCCGATGCTTCCCACCACTCGTAGAGTCGGGTCTCGAGGCCTGCCGGTTCGTAAGTCTTGTCCATCAGCCCTGCTTGTCCTGTTCCTGAGTGGTGGTCTGTTCGGCCATCGCGGCTTGCAGCAGGTCGGGCAGCTCGCGCTGCAGCCGGGCGCGGACGCGCTCCTGAAGCACTACGACCGCCTCGTTCAGTGCCTCCTCCATCGCCTGGTCGGTCAGCTCCAGCACCCGGCGCGTGAGCACCGAGTCCGGCTGCGGCGATTCGATCGCTGGCGAGATGGTAGGTTGTGGGTCCGGTTCGGGTTCGGGCACTGCCGGGATGGCCGCGACCCCGGGTCCGAGTTCCACGATGTCGGTGAGGACCGGCAGCCCCTCGTCCGGCGGCGGAGACTGCATCAGCTGCGACCCAGGTCGAAGGTCTCGAGCTCGGCTCCTGCGTCCCGATAGCGTCGGTAGCGTTCGCGGCCGGCCAGCTTCGAGGCTTCATCACCAGCAACCAATTCGGCCACCCGCCCATGAAGGGTGAAATCGACAGGCAGGTCCCCGGTCAGGTTGACCAGCAGGTCTGCAGGCTGGGACAGCGGTTCCCGGGCCAGCACCACTGGCGCGGGATCCTCTCCAGCCGGTGCGATCTCGTGGGGTACGAAGCTGCGGTCGCTGAAGCGCCACAGCAACTCGTCCATTTCCTGCAGGGCTGCCTCGTCCGCACAGCGCACCTGAACGCTCAGTCCCTGCTGCCAGGCCTTGTCCACCAGCCGGCAGGCGAACGTCTCACGCACCCCGTTGCCCTGCTCGGACAGCACGTAGAAGCTCACCCGCGTGGTCACGTGCGCCTCAGGCCTGACCCAGCAGCCACTCGACGAGGAGCGGCACCGGCCTGCCGGTGCCACCCTTCCTGGCGCCGCCCAGCCAGGCGGTGCCGGCGATGTCGAGATGAGCCCACTTCAGGCCGTCCGTGAACTTCCACAGGAAGCTGGCCGCCGTGATGGCGCCCGCCTCGCGCCCACCAATGTTGGCCAGGTCCGCGAAGTTGCTCTTCAGCTGGTCGGCATAGTCCTCGCCGATGGGCATGTGCCAGGCCCGGTCGTCGGCCCTCAGGCCCGCTGCGGCCAGGTCGCGGGCCAGCGCATCGTCGCTGGAGAACAACCCACTGTGATGGGCGCCGAGGGCGATGACGCAGGCGCCGGTGAGCGTCGCGATGTCCACCACGACCCGTGGCTTGAAGCGTCGCGAGTAGGTCAGGGCATCGCACAGGATCAGCCGTCCCTCGGCGTCGGTGTTGAGCACCTCGATGGTCTTGCCGGACATGGAGGTCACGATGTCGCCCGGTTTGGTGGCGCGACCGCTGGGCATGTTCTCGCAGGCCGGTACGATCCCCACCAGGTTGAGCTTGAGCCCGAGCGTGGCCGCGGCGTGTACCGCACCCAGCACGCTGGCTGCCCCGCACATGTCCCATTTCATCTCATCCATGGCGGGACCGGGTTTCAATGAGATGCCGCCGGAGTCGAAGGTGATGCCCTTGCCCACCAGGGCGATCGGCGCCTCGCCGGGCTTGCCGCCCTTGTATTCCATGACGATCAGCTTGGGCGCCTGGTCGCTGCCGTGAGCGACGGAGAGGAAGGAGCCCATCTTCAACTTGCGGAGGTCGGTTTCTTCCAGGACCTTGGTCTTGACCGACTTGTGCTGTCTGGCCAGTTCCCTGGCCTGTTTTGCCAGGTAGGTCGGCGTGCAGACGTTGCCCGGCAGGTTGCCCAGGTCACGCGCCAGGTGGGTACCAGCGGCGACGCCCTCGCCGTCGGCGATGCCCTTGCGGGCATCGTTCAGTTCGCCGCGATCGGCCACCGCCAGCCCGACCTTGACCAGCTTCGGTGCGGGTGGCTTCTTGCCCGACTTGAGGTCGGGAATGCGGTAGAGGCTTGCCAGCACCGTCTCGGCCAGGGTTCGCCCGGCGTAGTAGGCATCCAGTCCCGGGACGCCGGACTGGGACAGGAAAAACACGGCGTCCCGGGCGGCGCTGCGGGCCAGCCAGTCGGTGGCGGTTGCCGTAGCGGTCCTGAGCGCCTTGCGGCTGAAGGATTTGCGGGGGCCCAGCCCCACCAGCAGGATGCGCTCGGCCGGCCCACCGGAGGGATCCGGGATGGCCAGCACGGTACCGAGTTTGCCTTCGAAGTCTCCGCGGCGCACGACCCGGGCGATGACGCCCCCGCACTTCTGGTCGATGGCGGAGGCAGCCGCGGTGAGTTCGGCCTTGTCGTGGATCCCGATGACTGCGCAGGCCGTCCGCTGGGTTGATGCCGTGGAGCGCGTGACGTGAAACTGCATGGTGCTGGTGCCCTCGTATGCTGGTTGGATGCCACTGCCGGTCGCCCTGGACGACCGGTAATGAGGTAGGCTGGATTCTAGAACAAATCGGGAGGCTGCCGGTTCCCATGGGCGTATTCGACCGCTATGTCCTGCGTGAGACTGCGCTGGCGTGGTTCGCCGTGACGGGAGTCCTGCTGGCTATCCTGGTGGGCAACCAGCTGGCCCGTACCCTCGGGATGGCGGCGGCCAACGGGTTCCCGGGCACGGTGGTCATGGCCCTGATCGGGCTGACCACGCTGCAGTACCTCACGATGCTGGTGCCGGTGGCCACCCTGCTGGCAGTCATGCTGGCGCTGGGTCGCTTGTATCACGACAGCGAGATGGCGGCCGTGCGGGCCTGTGGCATCGGGCCCGCGCGCCTGCTCATTCCGGTGCTGGCGCTGGCTGCGCCGGCGGCGGCCCTGCTGGCCTGGCTCGCCTTCGACGTGTCGCCCGATGCCTACGGCCGGGCGCAACAACTCCGTCAGCAGGCCATGGTGGAAGCTCGCTTCGGCCAGCTGGAGCCCGGCAAGTTCCGCAGTTTCGGTGATGGAGAAACGGTGTTCTACGCCGAGTCCCGCGATCCGGACGGTGCCTTGCGGGAGGTGTTCCTGCAGCGCCGGGTGGGCGATGGCATCGAGCTGGCGGTCGCAGACCGGGCCGAGCACCGGATCCTCAGCGAGGGACGTCGGCACGACATCATCCTGTTCGATGGTGTGCGCTACGAGGGCGTGCCCGGGCAGGCCACCTTTCGCGAGGTCGCCTTCGAGGAACACGGCATCCCCGTATTGCTGCCCGAAGCGGGGTCCATTCGTGATCGGGTGGAGGCTCGCCGGACGGCGAAGTTGCTGGGTTCCAGCGACCCGGAGGAGGTCTCCGAGCTGCAGTGGCGAATCTCCCTGCCGCTCATGACCCTGCTGCTCGCCGTGCTGGCCATCCCGCTCTCGGCCCTGAAGCCGCGCGAGGGCCGCTACGCCAAGGTGGCGGTGGGCGTGGTGGTGTATTTCCTGTATTCCAACCTGCTCTCGGCTGCCCGGGCCTGGATCGAGAAGGAGGACGTCGATCCCGGGCTCGGCCTGTGGTGGGTGCACGTGTTGCTGGCTGGGCTGGCGTTGTGGCTGTTCCATCGCCAGAGCCCGCTATGGAAGCGGAGGGTGCACGCGTGAATACCCTCGATCGTTACCTGGGTCGGGCCATCGTCCTGCATGCGGCGCTCGTCGCGGCGGTGCTCATCGCCCTGACCTCCCTGTTCGTGTTCCTCGGGCAGCAGGACGACATCGGCGTGGGCAACTACGGCGTGGGCGATGCCTTCATCTTCACGCTGCTGTCCATGCCGCAGCAGCTGTTCGAGATGCTGCCGGTGGCTGTGCTGATCGGGGCCTTCCTGGCCTTGGGCAACCTGGCCCGCGACAATGAACTGACGGTCATGCGATCCGTGGGTCGTTCGCCCTGGCAGCTGGCCCGCAGTGCGGGGCTGGCCGGCGCCGGCCTGATGGTGGTCATGGTGCTGCTGGGTGAATACGTGGCGCCGCCCGCAGACCAGTACGCGCGCCAGCTGAAGATCTTCAGCAAGTTCGCCGAATACACGGCGGGGGGTGGACGCAGCACCTGGGTGCGTGACGGCCAGCTGTTCATCAACGTCGGGGAGCAGCGCTCGGACACGGTCTATGGCGGGCTGGAGATCATCGAGTTCGATACGGAGGGGCGGCTGGTGAGTGCAGGTCTGGCCGATACCGCCAGCCACCAGGGCGGTGACCGCTGGCTGTTCGGCAATTACCGGGCCACCCGTTTCGCCGAGGGTCGAAGCCGCGTCGAGGCGGCCGCCAGCCATCCGCTGGAGGTCCGGGTCAGCCCGGATTTCCTGGGGCTTGCCATCGTCTCCCCGGACGCGTTGCCGGTCACGGGCCTGCTCGGCTACGTCCGCCACCTCAAGCAGAACCGGCAGGATGCCGAGGCCTTCGAGATCGCGCTCTGGTCGCGCATCTCGCGCACCGTGGCCGTGGTGCTGGTGTGCATGCTGGCAGTGCCCTTCGCGCTGGGCCCGCTGCGTTCCGCCGGGGCGGGTGCGCGGATGGTCGTTGGCATCCTCCTGGGGGTGCTGTTCTTCCTGCTGAACCGGACGCTCGAGAACAGCGGGCAGATCTTCGACCTGAGCCCCGTGCTGGCCGGCTGGGCACCCACCCTGCTGCTGGCCCTGCTTACCTGGCTTGCCCTGGCGCGGGCGTCGAGGGCCTGACCCGCTCCAGTACGCAGCCGCTCATGCGATCCTGCAGGGTGCGTCGCTCCCCGTCGCGCCAGCTCCATGCGTAGTTCAGGAGGGCAGGAGCGATCGCGAGCGCACGCAGCCAGAGGGGGCCCTGCTGCCAGTACAGCGCGACCAGCAGCGGCAGGCCCAGCACCAGTCCCAGTCCCACCCGCAGGCTGCATTCGCGCCATCCCGGCAGGCCACCCGCGCGTCGCTGCATGCGCAGTTTCCAGCTCGCCATGCCGAGCGTCTGGCCGCGTCGGGACCATGGCACGAAGAAAAAGGCCCAGGTCACCGCCAGCAGTGCGCCCCGGTAGGCATGCGCCCAGCCGCCGAAGCGATCCGGCAGGATCGCTTCCCCACCACTGAAGGGCAGCAACAGGGCCGTGAACAGAAACAGCACGGCCGTCAGCAGCAGCAGGTCGTAGATCAGGGCGGCGAGTCGGCGCCAGAGGGCGACGCCTTGATGGGTGGAGGTATCCATCCGGACAGTCTAGCCGCGGGCAAGGCCATGGGTGGGTCCGCCTTGCTAGACTCCGGCCTATGACAACGCGACTGGTCTGGGACCTGCCGCTCAGGGTCTTCCACTGGTGCCTGGTGCTGTCTTTGCTGGGCAGCTGGGTCACCCACGAACTGGGCGTGCAGTGGTTCGAGTGGCACGTGCGTTTCGGCTACCTCACGCTGGTGCTGGTGAGCTTTCGGCTGGCCTGGGGTTTCGTCGGTCCGCGCCATGCCCGCTTTGCGAGCTTCGTACGTGGGCCCGGGGCTCTGTTCCGCTACCTGCGCGGCGGCAGCCCGACGGTGGGGCACAGCCCGCTGGCCGCCCTCAGCATCCTCGCAGTGCTGGCCGTCCTGTTGGCGCAGGCGGTGACCGGGCTCTTTGCCAACGACGACATTTTCAACAATGGGCCGCTCTACGGCTATGTCGACAAGGACACCAGCGATGCCCTCGCCAGCCTGCACCGGCGCGGCTGGGACGTGCTGAAGGTGCTGGTGGGGCTGCACCTGGCGGCGATCGCCTACTACCAGCTGGTGCGGCGCATCGACCTGCTCAGGCCCATGTGGTCCGGGCGCAAGCCGGCCGAAGTAGTGCCCCCGGGCGAAGAGATCGCCTCCAGCCGCGTGCTGTTGGCGGTCGTGCTGGTGATCCTGCTGGGTGCGGCGCTGGGCGCGGTGATCGCCACCGCGCCCGAGGCCTCGATGTCGTTCTTCTGAGGAGTCAGTCCGCCCGGTATTTCTGGTGGCAGGCCTTGCAGGCGTTGCCCACCTCGCCGAGGCCTGCCGCGATGGCCTTCATGTCGCCGCCCGGAGCCACCTTGGCCAGCTTGGCCGTGGCCTCGTCGAGGGCGGTGGCCTTGGCGCGGAAGTCGGCGAGGTTGTCCCAGATTTCCGGCTTGGCATCGGTGGGGGCGCCGGTCCTGGCATCGGCCGGGAAGCCCTCCAGGATCATGGGAGACAGCTGCGCGAGCCGCTCGGCGAGCAGCGCGAGGCGCGCCTTGTCCGCCGGGATTTCTCCCTTGACCATCGAGGAGATCGGGCCGATGTTCCAGGCCAGCAGGGTGAAGGTGGCCTGACGGTACTTGATGGTCCACTGGGCCTTGGTGGGCTTCTCGTCGGCCCATGCCGGCATAGCGAGGGCGGCCAGCAGGCCGGCGGCACACAGGGCGGCAAGGTGGGTACGTGCAGCGGTCATCGCGACTCCTTTGACGGTGATCCGTGGGGGAGTCTCATGGTAGTGACTGGCGGCCGCTTGCGCCAGCCTGACGGGTCAGGCTGCTGCTTCAGGCGGCGCGATGGTCCAGCGCAGACTCGATGTCCGCGCGGTGCTGCTTCAGCACCCGATGCACCTCTGCAGGTCCCGGGCGCCCGGCCATGCGGCTGATCGCGCCCGGCAGCTCGTACCACTCACGACCCCAGCCCAGGAGGCGCTTGGCATCGCGGATGATGATGCGCTCGATCTCCGGCAGTCCCGCGTCGTGGCCGGATGCCGGTGCCGGTGCCGGTGCCAGCGCCGGTGAGGCCACCGCGGCGGGGGCCGGAGTCGGGGCCCGCTGTGCCACCTCGCGGTGCTCGGCGCGTGGAATGAAGCGATGCCCGACCGGCGAGTCCATCATCCGGGACAGCAGGGCCATGAGTTCCAGGGCCTCCGACAGGGACTGGTCCCCGATGGCCAGGCGACTGCGGACGATACGGTCGAGGTCGGCGAGTCGCTGGGCGGCCATGTCCACCACCCAGGGGGAGGGCCGCTCGTGGGGTGGCCAGGCCTGCTGTTCCTGGTACTCGCTGTCCGACAGGCGCGTGTACTCGCGGTGCATCAACAGGCTCTTGCGCCAGGCGGCAAGCAAGCTGGTCACGCGCTCGTCGGCGGGGGTCATGGGTACTAAACTCCTGTGGTCTGGGTCCGAATGTACTGTCGGCGAGAGCCTCCCTGCCGGGGTTTCCTCTAGAATCTTGACGTCGTTCACACTGCCGGCCGCCGTCAGGGCGTGCGCTTGCGGGGATTGCGGATGGACCGAAAACAGCTGATGAGTCGCATGCTGGTGGTGTTGGCCACCGTCCTGATGATCGCGATCAATGCCCTGGCCAACACCCGCGGCCTCGGCGGGGTCACCACCGGCGCCATGTCCGGACGCTACGACGTGCCGTTCACGCCCGCCGGTTTCGTGTTTGCGATCTGGGGCCTGATCTACGTCGGCCTGCTGACCTTCACGCTCTACCAGGCCTTCGCCGTCAGCGAGCGCCTGGCCGCCGTGCGTGCCGCCTACGTCTTCACGGCGACCGCCAACGGGGCCTGGCTGGTGTTCTGGCACCACGGCCAGCTGCTCGCTGCACAGGTGGTCATGCTGGCGCTGCTCGCGGCCCTGTTCTGGATCCGTGAGCGGCTGCGGGCCACGCCGGCCCGCTCCGTGCTGGAGCGCTTGGCCCTGGACTGGCCCATGCGCCTGTATCTCGGCTGGATCGCCCTGGCGACGCTCGCCAACCTGGGGCCGGTGGTGCTCTACGGGCCGCTGGCCGTGCTCGGCATCGACCCGGTCGGCTGGTCGCTGGCGGTGAGTGGGCTGGTGGCGGCCTGGGGTCTGTTCGCCGCCCTACGTTACCGGGATGCGATTCCGCTCCTGGTGATCGCCTGGGCCGGTTGGGGTATCGCGCTGCGTCCTGGCCAGGATCCAGCCCTGGTACTGGCCGGCTGGGGTTTGGTGGCTGCTGCGCTGGCAGGCGTCCTGGCGCTTGGGCTGGCGCGTCTTACCCGAGGATGGGATATCCAGAGCGCTCGGTGAGCGACCGGAAGGCTTCCTGCAGCCTCGCCGTCATGGGACGGCTGCCGTCGCCGATGGGGCGGCCATCGATGCTGGACACTGGCGCCAGCTCGCCCATGGTACCGGTGCAGAAGCATTCGTCCGCGCGATAGAAATCCGTGAGCGACAGGTCCTCTACCACGCAGGGCAGGCCCAGTTCAGCGCACAACTCAAGCACGGTGGAGCGGGTGATGCCCTCCGGGCAGGCGACGGTCCGCGGGGTGTGCAGCGTACTGCCGGAGACCATGAACAGGTGCGTGGCGTTGGTCTCGGCGACGAAGCCACGGGTGTCCAGCATCACCGCATCGTCGGCGCCGGCCACGTTGGCCTCGATTTTGGCCATGATCGACTGGATCAGGTTGTTGTGGTGGATCTTGGGATCGAGGCAGTCCGGCGGGAAGCGCCGGATACTGGCGGTGACCAGCTTGAGCCCCTGCTGACCATAGACCGGCGGCTTGTGCTCGGCGAGCACGATGAGCGTCGGACCGCTGGTATTGAGCCGCGGGTCCATGCCCGAGGTGTATTTCACGCCCCGGGTCAGCGTGAGGCGAATGTGCACGCCATCGGTCATGCCGTTGGCTTCCAGCGTGCGCCGCAGTTGCAGGATGATCTCCTCATCGGTCGGAATCTGGCTAAAGGCCAGCGACTTCGCTGAGCCGCGCAGACGGGCGAGGTGCTCCAGCAGCCTGAAGATGCGGCCCCGGTACAGGCGCAGCCCCTCCCAGACGGCGTCACCGCCCTGCACGGCGCTGTCGAAGGGGCTCACGCCCGCCTCGTTGCGGTGGACCAGGCGGCCGTTGACGTTGACGATCAGGTCGCGGTTGCGTTCATCGAAGGTCTGGTGCATCGGTAGGGCTCCGCAGGCGGTATCGGGCAAGGTAGTCATAGTGAATGAGGCAGGCCTCGTGCAGGGCCTCCATGCCCGCTGGCACGGGGGCTGGCGGGGTCGGCGGGCCGAATCCGGTGGAGTCCAGCACGGCTCCGTACCAGTATTTGGCCCAGATGCCATCCTCGGGCCGAGGCCCGGGAGCCCAGGCGAGCATCTGCGTCGAGAAGGGCACGTCTAGGGCGGCGCAAAGCGATTGAAGCAGGGCGGGCGGGTCGAGCAGGACGTCCCGCGCGTCGATGACCGGTGGCGCCTGCCCCAGGCGGTCCGCGACCCGATCGAACAGCTCGCGCTGGGTGGGCAGGCCCGTGTCCTCGAGGGTGACGGCCTCGGTCACCCGCGCGTAGGAGGCCAGCATGCCCGCGGGCTCACGGATCAGGAAGGCGTGGGTCAACTGCTCGAGCCACGGCTGCCACATGCCCGGCAGCAGGTGCTTGGCCATGTGCTTCTGGTAGAAGATCGCCCGCTCACCGGGCACCGCTCCGGTCAGCCAGCGGCTGACGCGCTGCCAGTCGGTATCGTGATGGGCGATGACCTCCTCGCGACCGGGGTGCTCGACGCCCGAAGCCAGGAGATAGTGGGCATAAAACGGCTCGTCGCAGACGAAGGTATCGGGGCGAGCGCCCCAGGCCCGCATCAGGGTCGTGGAGATGTTCCGCGGCCCCGACCACATGGCGATGCGCACGGGGCCGGCCTGCATGGCCTTACCAGCCGAGTGCGTGCCGGATCACGTGATAGATGCCGTGCTGTTCCATCACGCCGCGGAACAGGTGGGCCCAAGGCCCACCGGCGTAGATGGCCACGTCTTCGCCGCCGTGGGTCTCGCTGAGCAGGGGTACTAGAGCCTCCTGATGGTAGCCCTCGTCCTCGGGGTCGACAGAGGCATCCTCCGGCAGGTGCCGACCCGTCGCATGGGGCAGCTCGTAGCGGGTGTCGCCCCCCGTTTCCAGGGTTGCGTAGCCGAGGCCATTGGCATAGCCCAACGTGGTGTACGGGCGTCCGTCGAGGGCGAGAGTCGGGCTCTTCTCTCCCGGCAGGCGGGCAAATCCGAGGATCGGGTTGCCGCGCTCCGGGTAGCCGGCCATGGTGAATACGTGGCTGTGGTCGGCGGTGACGATGACAAGAGTTTCTTTCAGGTCGACCCGTGCCAGCGTGGCACGCACGGCATCCGAGAGGGCAATGGTGTCCTTCAGGGCCCGATAGGCATTGCCTGCATGGTGAGCGTGGTCCACGCGGCCCGCTTCGACCATGAGGTAATAGCCTGGGTCGGAGCGCTCCAGGATGTCGAGCGCCTTGCCGGTCATTTCGGCGAGCGAGGGCTCATTGCCGTCTGCCCGGTCCTCCTCGTAGAGCATGTGCGAGGGCTCGAACAGACCCAGCAGGTGCCGGATGCTGGCCGGATCGATCGCCTCGAACCCGGCCCTGTTCCACACATAGGCCGACTCCGGGCGCGCCGCGACCCATTCCTCATGCAGCCTGCGCCCGTCGAGGCGGGTGCCGCTGCGCTCCGGATACTCCGGATCGGCATCCCCGGCGGGAAGGAACATGGCTCGGCCGCCGCCCATCACCACCTCGATGCCGTAGCGTGCCTGCGCCTCCACCAATTGCGCGGCGATGTCCCGGACGGTGGCACCTGACGGCAGCAGGCGGTCGGTTTCCCAGTCGCGGTTGCCTACATGCGCATAGTTGACCGCGGGCGTGGCGTGGGTGACTCGTGCGGTGGTGACGATCCCGGTGGCCATGCCGCGCGCCTCGGCCTGCTCGAGCAGCGTGGGCAGGGCGTGACGAGTCACCACCTCGAGGTTGGCCTCATCACGGTCCAGCCCGCCATCCACCGAGATGGCGCCGTCGTTGGCCTTGACGCCTGTCACCATGGCAGTGGCGGTGGGCGCAGAGTCCGAGACCTGCTGGTTGTTGCTGTAGGTCTTGGCGAGCGCCAGGTATGGCAGTCGCTCGAAGGCCAGGACGTTATCCTCGCCGGCCTCGCCGCGGAGCTGGCCCTCCAGGATCCGCGCCGCGGTAATGGTGGAGATGCCCATGCCATCCCCGATGAACAGGATCACGTTCCGGGCCCGTCCCGAGACGGGCTCGAGGCCTAGCCTGCTGGTCACCTCATCGGCACCGGAGGCGTACCAGCCGTCCCGCTGCGGGTTGTCGGCCGGCAAGGCGCTCGGCATCCACAGGGTTAGCACTGAGGCGGCGACGGGCAGGGCGAGGCGTCGTTCCATGGACTGTCCTTTGAGCTGGGTTGCCGACATGATAACGTCCCCCTGCAAAGGCGGGCGCACAAGGCGCCGTTCCGGGGGGAATTAAAATGGATGTCGCGCAGTTCGCAGCCCGCCTGCCGGTGCTTCTAGTGCCGGTGCTGGTCTTTCTCGCCCTCCTGGTTTATTTCGACAGTTTCCGTCTGTTGCGCCGCCGGGTGATCGTGGCGCTGCTGGTGGCAGGCGCGCTGTCGGCCTGGGCCAGCATGCACGCCAACGGGGCCGCCTTTGGCGCACTCTCCATCGAGTTCCTGACCTTTTCCCGCTTCGTGGCGCCCTGGATTGAGGAGGGGCTCAAAGCCGTAGTCCTTGTCTGGCTGATCCGTAGTAAGCGCGTCGGCCTGCCGGTGGACGCCGCCATTGCGGGCTTCGCTATCGGTGCCGGATTTGCCCTGGTTGAAAACATCTTCTACCTCAACGTGCGCCCGGGCATGAGCCCGACCGCCCTCGTGATGCGCGGCTTCAGCACCGCCGTGATGCACGGGGGCGCCACCGCCGTGTTCGGCATGGTGTCCGTGGTGCTGGCCGACCGCCGACCGCATCATTTCTGGATGGTCATGCTGCCTGGGCTTGCCGCGGCGGCCGCGCTGCATGCCGCCTACAACCTGCTGCTGGTCCGGCCGGCACTGTCGATGCTCCTGGTGCTGGTGGCGCTGCCGGTGACTTTCTATTTTGTGTTCCGCTACAGCGAGGACAGCCTGCGTGACTGGCTGGAATCGGGCCTCGACTCCAACGTGGAGATGCTCGCCCTGATCAAC
>JAUMBX010000233.1:0-7142 GCA_032119515.1 Steroidobacteraceae bacterium
GACTCGAAGGCCTCGGCATCGGCTTCGCTCCACCAGTCCTTGAGGTTGCCAGCGGCGTCGAAGTGCCTTCCGGCATCGTCGAAACCGTGGATCAACTCGTGACCAATCGTTGCGCCGGTATTCCCCCAGGCCGGGGCAACGTCAATCGAGAGGTCGAACAGGGGCGGTTGCAGCACACCGGCCGGGAAGTTCATTTCGTTACGCATCCAGTCGTAATACGCATTGACCGTTTGCGGTGTCATGGACCACTCGTCCGGATCGACCGGCTGTCCGATGCGCGCCAGCAGCCTGCGCTGCTCGAAGGCGGCTGCCCGGCTGCGGTTGCCGAAATAGTCGTCAGGCCGGATGGCGATGGCCGAGTAGTCACGCCAGCGTTCCGGATGGCCCACCTTGTTCCGCATGGCCTCGAGCTTTTCCAGGGCCTTGGCGCGGGTGGAGTCCCCCATCCAGTCCAGGTTGCTGATGCGCTCGCGCATGACCTCCTGGATGATGCCGATCATCTGCACGGCTGCTTCGCGGGTATCGGCAGAGAAAGTCCTGCTCACAAACTCCTTGCCCAGGGCCTCGCCGAGATCCTCGTCCACTCCCCGGACGCAGGTCTTCCAGCGCGGAGGCTGCTCCTGAATGCCGAAGAGATACCCGTAGTTGAAGGCGAAGGACTCATCGGCAATCGGCGATGACAACCAGCGGGAGTGGGAGCGCAGGAAACTCCAGGTCAGGTAATTCCTCAGTGCGCCCATGGGGGTTCGATCAATGAGTCTGGCAACCTCCCTCAGGAAAGCCGGTTCCGTGGCATTGATGCGTTCCGGGGCGCCAGGTGAGCGCAACTGCACGTAGCGCTCCCAGTCGAAGCCCCTGGCGGCGCGATCCAGTTCCCTGATCCGCATCGGATGATTGAGCTTGGTGGGATCCTGCTGGTCGGTCACGGGCAGGGTCGCCGTCGCCAGCGCGGTCTCCAGCGCGAGGATACGGGCGGCGATTCCCGAAGCCTCCTTGGTGTCGCCTCCGGCGAGTCCCCACATCCGCGCAATATGCTCAACATAGCGTTGACGGGTCTCGACCATGCGGGGGCTGTCCTCGAGGTAGTAATCCCGCTCCGGCAGGCCAAGACCGCCCGAGAAAAATGTCCCGATGTAGCGATCGCTGGATTCGAAATCCTGCCAGGCCGAATAGCCGAACAATGCGGCCCCGTTGCCGCGCCCGTCGTGCAGTTGCGCCAGGAGTTCGGGCAATTCCCTCCGGGACCGCAGTCGACGAATGGCCTCGAGAGCCGGCTCGGCCGGGGCAAGGGACAGCTCGTCGATTCGCGAGGTGTCCATGCAGGCCGCAAAGTAATCGCCCAACTGGGCCTGTTCGCTGCTGCGATCCCCTGAGTCACCGGAGGCCGCGGCCAGCAGACCCCATAGATAGCGGAGATTGTCCTCAGCGAGCTTGGAATACACCTCCCAGCTCGAGCGATCGGGCGGGATTGGATTGCTCCTGAGCCAGCCGCCGCAGCTGTATTGGAAAAAGTCGTCGCAGGGATCGGTCTCCCTGTCCATGGCCGCCGGGTCGAGACCTGGCGTGTAGGGAAATTCCTGCAGGGGTCCGGGTTCTTCAGCGGCCGCCACCCAGGACAGGGTCAGCAGGCACAGGACGATGAGGCAGGGCAGGGGCCGCGGCATGGGGCGATCCTTTTGGTCTCAATGCTGGAAAGGTAGCCCACGGCGTCAAGGGTGCCAAGTTCGGGTAGGTCACGCCCTGAGCCAGTGGGGGCGGCAAGCTGCACCCATGAACAGCAACTCACCCATTCGGCTCAGCACCCTTTCAGATTTGTCCAGGCTCGGCTACCGGCTTGCCTGCTTCTGTCCGCGCTGTCAGCGGTGGGCAGACCTCAACCTCACCGATCTGGAGCGGCAGGGGGTCGCCACCCGCCGGGTGGTGGAGTTCACCCCCCGCTGTCGCCGTTGCGGAACGCGGGGAGAGAAGCAGCTCCGACCGCCGCCGAAGCACCCGGTCCGGGGCGCCCAGGCCACCTTTGCGCACTACGCAGCCCCGGCCGACGCCTGACCCTCAGCCTGCCGGCGCAGTGACCGTCACCGGCACGCCGCTCAGGGCGGCGTTGCCGCACAGTTCATCCACCCGTCGCTCGTCCGTCAGGTCGTTGACGCTGATGCCGGGGTACTGGTTTGCGACCGACAAACGGGTGCCCGGCCGGCCGTGACCCCACCCATGGGGGATGCTCACGGTGCCCGGCATCATTTCGTCGGACACCTCGAGCGCCAACCGGACCACACCGGTCCTTGAGCGGACCTCGACGTCCTGTCCGTCCGAGAGGCCCGCGGTGCCGGCGTCGCCGGGGTGCATCAGCAGGGTGCAACGGGGGCGGCCTTTCACCAACCGGCGGCTGTTGTGCATCCACGAGTTGTTGGTGCGCGGGTCGCGGCGCCCGACCAGCAGCAATTGGCCGGGATCCGGAAGGGTCAATCGATCATCCAGCCGGTCGAGGTCGTGCATCAGCGGTTCGGGCGCCAGGTTGATGCGTCGATCGGGCGTGGCCAGGCGCTGCGGTAGGCAAGGCTCCAGCGCACCCAGGTCCAGTCCATGCGGATGCTGCCGCGCCAGGCCCGACAGGGTCAGGCCACGCCCGAATGGATTCCATCGGGCGCCATGCGGGCCGAGGCGCAAGCCTGCCGCGAGGATGCGTTTCGGCGTGGCCCAGCGGGCGGTGGCGCGCTCCCGCCAGGTGGACCCGCCCGGGCGCAGGCGCAGCACCCGGCGGGTGAGGCCGTGAAAAATCTCCCAGTCGTGGCGAGCTCGGGCGTCGCGCGGGAACAACGGCTCCGAGTACTTGGTGGTGTTGCGTACTGCCAGCAGGTTGAAGATCAAGTCGTAGTGGTCACGCTCCAGGCCGAAAGTCGGCGGCAGGATCAGGTGGGCATGACGCGTGGTTTCGTTCAGGTAGAAGTCGACCGAGACCATGTAGTCCAGGGTGGAGAGTGCCGACTCGAGACGACGGCCATTGGGCGTGGACAGCACCGGATTGCCGGCCGAGGTCACCAGCGCCCGGATCTGCCCCTCGCCCGGCGTCAGGATTTCCTCCGCCAGCACAGCCACCGGAAACTCACCGCTGAACTCTGGCAGGCCGCTGACTCGGGTGCGCCTGCGGGCGAAGGCACTGCCCTGGCCCAATCCTGAGGTCAGGCCCAGGACGTCGACGGCCGGTCGACTGAACATGGCCCCACCCGCCCTGTCGAGGTTGCCGGTCAGGAGGTTCAGCAGCTGGGTGAGCCACTGGGTGAGGGCCCCGAAGGCCTGGGTGGAAGCCCCCATGCGCCCGTAGCACACTGCAGACGGTGCCTCGGCGAACTCACGGGCCACCGTCCGAAGGGTATCTGCATCAATACCGGTGATCCTGGCGACGGACTCCGGACGGTAATCGGCGACGCGCGTCCGCAGGGTCTCCAGCCCATCGAGGTGATCCCCGAGCCGGCCGGGGCGGATCAGGCCTTCCTCGAACAGGACCTGCAGCATCGCCAGCAGGAAGAGGGCGTCGGTACCCGGGCGGATGGGGAGGTGCCGATCAGCCAGGCGAGCGGTCTCCGTCAGCCGGGGATCGACGGTGACCAGCTTGCCGCCTCGTGCCTTGAGTGCCTTGAGCCGCTGCGGAATGCCCGGCGCGGTCATCAGGCTGCCGTTGGAGACCACCGGGTTGGCGCCGAGGATCAGGAAATAATGAGTCCGGTCCAGGTCCGGCACCGGGAGTAACAGCTGATGGCCGAACAGGAAATAGGCGGCGAAATGGTGGGGCAGCTGGTCTACCGAGGTGGCCGAGTAGCGGTTGTGGCTCCGCAGTGAGCGGGCAAACTGCGCGCCAGCCAGCAGCGCACTGTAGCTGTGAACCTGGGGGTTGCCGAAATAGGTCGCTACGGCGTGCCGCCCATGCCGGGCCTGCACGGCCGTCAGTTTCGCGGCCGCCTCGTCGAGAGCCTCCTCCCAGCCTATTTCCTGCCAGCCGTCGGCCGTCCGCCTGATGGGTCGTCGCAGGCGGTCGGGATCTTCCTGCACGTCCTTGAGCGCAACCGCCTTGGCGCACAGGTGCCCCCGACTGAAAGGGTCTGCCTCGTCGCCCCGAACGGAGGTAATCAGCCCGCCCTCGGTCCTGATCTCGACGCCGCACATGGCCTCGCACAGGTGGCAACTGCGGTAATGCACCCGGGCCAACTCGTTCATGCGGGCAGTGTACGTGCCCCTTGCTGCAATCGGTTAGCATCCCGGCATGGACCAACCGGGGTTTTCCACTGCCGACCTCGCCGATGCACATCCCGGGTCGCAGGTGGCCGGCCCTGGGCTTCGCCATTTCGGGGGGCAGGGGCGATTTTTCGGGCCAATCGCGACCATCCTGTGCTTCGAGGACAATTCCCGGGTTCGCGAACTGGTGGGCACCGAGGGCCATGGCAGGGTGCTGGTCGTGGATGGCGGCGGCTCCATGCAATGCGCATTGCTGGGCGACCTCCTGGGGGAGAAGGCCGTGCAGAACGGCTGGGCCGGCGTGGTGGTCAACGGCTGCGTGCGGGATACGCGCCAGCTCGGTGAGTTACCACTCGGCGTCATGGCCCTGGAGAGCCATCCCAGACGCAGCGAGAAGAGAGGACTCGGCGAGGTGGGCATTCCCGTGCGCTTTGCCGGAGTTACTTTTGAGCCGGGTTGGTATCTGTATGCCGACGAGGACGGCCTGCTGGTCAGCGCCGAATCGTTGTTTTTGCCACCCTAGGCACGTATACTGCGTCGGATCGGGGGATAAGGACCGACCCGCTGAGGCTGACCAAGCCCGCTGGGTCCCCTGGGTGCTAACGGTAGCAGGATCACAAGGACGGCCCCCTGGTGGGGCCGTTTGCTTTTTGGGGCAGGAGCCAGGGTGGTAACGCGGGAAGGGGTTCTTCGCCTGCTCGAGCCGATCGTCGATCAGGCGGGGTACGAGCTGGTTGAGGTGGAGTATCGCGCGCCTCCCAATGCGCTGCTGAGGCTGTATATCGACCGGCGGGACGATCTGCCGGTCACCGTGGAGGACTGCGAGTCCGTGAGCCACGCGGTCGGCGAGGCGCTGGATCGGGCCGATCCGATCGAGCGTGCGTATGACCTGGAGGTGTCCTCCCCCGGCTTTGATCGGCCGCTGCGTACGGCCGAACATTTCCGCCGCTTCCTGGGTCAGGAGGCGCGTCTGGAGTTGACGGAACCGCTCGAGGGTCGGCGCCGATTCAAAGGTCGGCTGACGGGCTGCGAGGGTGATGAGTGGATCGATATGGAGGTGGACGGGCGTAACTGGCGCCTGCCACTGGGGTTGGTAACCAAGGCGAGGTTGGTGGCCTGAGCGGCCCGAATCTCCTCAGGATGTCGGCAAGATGAACAGGCAGATTCTCGAAGTAGTGGAAGCGGTCTCCAACGAGAAGGGTGTCGCCCGCGAGATCATTTTCGATGCACTGGAAGCCGCACTGGCCTCCGCAACCCGCCGCAAGCACGGTGAGGACATCGAGGTCCGGGTCGCGATCAACCGCAAGACCGGTGAATACGATACCTTCCGCCGCTGGAAGGTCTTTGCGGATGATTCCAACGAACTGGAAGTGCCTGAGCGCGAGCTGCGGCTCGAGGATGGCCTGGATGTCGATCCGCAGGCAGAGGTGGGTGGCTACGTCGAAGTGCCGATGGAATCGGTGGCGTTCGGGCGAATCGCTGCGCAGACCGCCAAGCAGGTCATCGTCCAGAAGGTGCGGGAAGCCGAGCGAGCCCAGATCGTGGAGGAGTTCCAGGATCGGGTCATGACCTTGGTCTCCGGGACGGTCAAGCGGGTGGATCGCAACGGGGTTTACGTAGACCTCGGGGCGAACGCCGAGGGCTTCGTGCCCCGCGAGCACATGATCCCGCGCGAGATCGTCCGCCAGCAGGATCGCATCAAGGCCCTCCTCCGGGAGGTCCGCTCCGAGCAGCGGGGGCCCCAGCTGTTCCTGTCGCGCACCGCTCCCGAATTCCTGATCGAGTTGTTCAAGATCGAGGTGCCGGAGGTCGGTCAGGGCCTGATCCAGATCCTGGGTGCCGCCCGCGATCCGGGTGCCCGCGCCAAGATCGCGGTGAAAAGCCTGGAGCCCCGTATCGACCCAGTGGGTGCCTGCGTCGGCATGCGTGGGTCGCGCGTGCAGGCGGTCTCCAACGAGATCGCCGGAGAGCGCGTGGACATCATCCCGTGGACGGACAACACCGCACAGTTCGTGATCAACGCGATGCAGCCGGCCGAAGTCACTTCCATCGTGGTGGACGAGGATGCCCACTCGATGGACATCGCAGTCACCGAGGACCGCCTGTCGCAGGCCATTGGACGGGGCGGGCAGAACGTCCGGCTGGCCAGCGAGCTAACCGGCTGGCGCTTGAACGTGATGTCCGAGCAGGCGGCGGCCGAGAAGAGCGAGGCCGAGCAGGGCGAGCTGCGCGGATTGTTCATGAAGCAGCTGGACGTGGATGAGGACGTGGCCACCATCCTGGTCCAGGAAGGGTTTTCCTCGATCGAGGAAATCGCCTACGTACCCACCAACGAGCTGCTGGGGATCGAGGAGTTCGACGAAACCATCGTCGAGGAACTGCGCAACCGGGCCCGCGACGTCCTGCTTACCCAGGCGATTGCCAGCGAGGAGCAGATCGGCGACTCAGAGCCCGCCCAGGACCTGCTGGATCTGGAGGGCATGGACACTGAACTGGCCTTCGAGCTGGCCGCCCGCGGCGTGTGCACGCGCGACGACCTGGCGGAGCAGTCGCTGGATGAGCTGGAAGGAGTTCCCGGACTCGATCCGGAGCGGGCAGGGGCCTTGATCATGGCCGCCCGCGCGCATTGGTTTGCGGAAGAAGATCAGGCCTGAGGCAGTAGCGCGGGGTTTGGAACAATGGCAGAAGTCACCGTATCGCAATTCGCCGAGGTCCTGAAGGTTCCCGTCGACAAGCTGCTCAGTCAGCTCGAAGAGGCGGGCATCGAGGTCGCTGGCCCTGATGACGTCATCAGCGAGGACGCCAAGCTGGAGTTGCTGACGCACCTCCGCAAGTCCCATGGCAAGGAGGAAGGAGCCGCGGCCCCCAGGCGCATCACGCTCAAGCGTCGGGCTCAGTCTGAACTCAAGGTC
>JAUMBX010000234.1:0-4134 GCA_032119515.1 Steroidobacteraceae bacterium
GTAGGCCGCCCACGTTGGGGTGGCTCTTGATGACATGCGCCTTGCCGGTTTTCGCACCCGCAGATTCGATCACGTCCGGATAGATGGTGCCCTGGGCCAGGAAATCGACCTGCTGGATGCGCCCGGCCTCCTCCTCGAACACCTCGATGAAGAGGCGGCCGATGACCTTGCGCTTGGCTTCCGGGTCCGCGACCCCGGCCAACTCGCCATAAAAGCGATCAGCCGCGTTGACCCGAATGACCTTGACGCCGAGGTTCATGGCGAACACCTGCATCACCTGGTCGCCTTCCTGATGGCGCAACAGGCCATGGTCGACGAACACGCAGGTCAACTGGTCCCCGATGGCCCGGTGCAGCAGTGCGGCGACGACGGAGGAATCCACACCGCCGGAGAGCCCCAGCAGCACGCGCCTCTGCCCCACCTGGGCCCGGACGCGCTCGATGGCATCCTCGATGATGTTCCCGGCGGTCCAGGCGGAACCGAGACCGCAGACCTGGTGCAGGAAGCGCTCGTAGATGCGCTGGCCCTGTCGGGTATGGGTGACTTCCGGATGAAACTGCAGGGCGTAGATGGAGCGTGACTCGTCGGCCATGCCCGCGATGGGCACATCTGCGGTGGAGGCAATCACCTTGAAGCCCGGGGGCAACTCCACTACCCGGTCGCCGTGGCTCATCCACACGTCGAGCAAGCCATGTCCCTCGGCATTCACCCGATCCTCGATGTCCTTGAGCAGCAGCGAGTGGCCGCGCGCCCTGACCTCCGCGTAACCGAACTCGTGCACCTCGCCGGGTTCCACTCTGCCCCCAAGGGTCGCAGCGAGCGTCTGCATACCGTAACAGATGCCGAGGATGGGTTGCCCGGCCTCGAGCACTGCACGTGGTGCCGACGGCGACCCCGACTGGGTGACAGATTCCGGCCCACCCGAGAGGATGTAGCCTCGCGCGCCGAAGGCGAGGATGTCGGCTTCGTCGGCGTCCCACGGGTGAATCTCGCAATACACACCGAGCTCACGCACCCGCCTGGCAATCAGCTGGGTGTACTGCGAGCCGAAATCCAGGATCAGCACCCGGTCGGCGTGGATGTCGCTGGCGCTGGGCTGCATGGCGGTCTCAGCTCACCCGGTAGTTGGGCGCTTCCTTGGTGATGCGCACGTCATGCACATGGCTCTCGCGCACGCCTGCGCCGGTGATGCGCACGAAGGTGGGACGGGTGCGCATCTCTTCGATATTTCGGCTACCGGTGTAGCCCATCGCCGCACGCAGGCCTCCGGTCAACTGGTGCAGGATGGCCACCAGGCTGCCCTTGTAAGGCACGCGACCTTCGACGCCCTCGGGGACCAGCTTTTCCAGCTCGTCGGTGGCGTCCTGGAAGTAACGGTCGCTGGAGCCATGCCGCTGCGACATCGCGCCCAGCGAACCCATGCCGCGGTAGGACTTGTAGGATGCGCCCTGGTAGAGCTCGACTTCTCCGGGGGATTCCTCGGTGCCCGCGAACAGGCCGCCGATCATGATGCTGTGAGCCCCAGCCGCGATGGCCTTGGCCAGGTCGCCCGAGTAACGTACGCCACCGTCGGCGATCAGCGGGATGCCGCGCTCGGCCAGGGCCTGGGCAACGTTCGCCACCGCCGAGATCTGCGGTACGCCGACCCCGGCCACGATCCGGGTGGTGCAGATGGAGCCCGGGCCGATGCCCACCTTCACGCCATCCGCGCCGGCGTTCGCCAGGTCCAGCGCGGCTTCCGCCGTGACGATGTTGCCGCCGATGACCTGCAGGGAGGGGTAGTCTGCCTTGATGCGCGCGACCATCTCCATCACGCCGCGGGAGTGGCCATGGGAGGTATCGACCACCACCACGTCGACGCCCGCCTCCACGAGGGCGGCGACACGCTCGGCGGTGTCTGCCCCCGTGCCGACCGCGGCGCCAACGCGCAGGCGACCCTGGTCGTCCTTGCAGGCCCGCGGATAGTCGCGGGCCTTCTGGATGTCCTTGACGGTGATCATGCCCTTCAGCACACCCGCCTCGTCCACCACCGGCACCTTCTCGATGCGGTGGCGGTGCAGCTTCAGCAGCACCTCCTCCCGCGAGGCGTGTTCACCGACCGTGACCAGCCTCTCCAGCGGCGTCATCACCTTCGCCACCTGCAGGTCCAGCTGCTCCTCGAAACGGATGTCGCGATGGGTGATGATGCCCACCACCTTGTTGCCGTCGCTGGTCACCGGCAGCCCGGAAATGCCCCTGGCGCGGGTGAGCTCGATGACCTCGCGGATGGTGGCCTCGGGCCGCACGGTGATGGGATCCTTGATCACCCCACTCTCGTACTTCTTGACTCGCGCGACTTCGCGTGCCTGAGCGGCCGGCGGCAGGTTCTTGTGCACGATGCCGATTCCCCCCTCCTGGGCGAGGGCGATGGCGAGCCGGGCTTCGGTGACGGTATCCATGGCGGCCGACACCAGCGGCAGGTTGAGGCGGATCCCGCGGGTGAGCTGGGTGGAGAGGTCGACGTCACGCGGCAGCACGTCGGAACGTGCGGGTACGAGCAGGACGTCGTCGAAGGTCAGTGCTTCCTGGACGATACGCATGAGGGGTGTTCCCGGGGCGATCCGAATGAAGCGCCGCATTGTATCATCGGCCGATGCCCGACAATGCCTCCCCCAAGCTACCGGTCCGGGACCGGGAGGTCTATACGGTCTCCCGCCTCAACCGTGAGGTCCGGGGCCTGCTGGAGGGCAGCCTGGGCTCGATCTGGCTCGAGGGAGAACTCTCCAACCTGGCCCGCCCAGCCTCCGGCCACTGGTATTTCTCGCTGAAGGACGAGGGCGCCCAGGTGCGCTGCGCGATGTTCCGCCAGCGCAATGCCAGGCTGGAGCTGGTGCCACGGGACGGGATGCAGGTGCTGGTCAGGGCCCGGGTGGGGCTGTACGAACCGCGGGGGGAGTTCCAGCTGGTGGTCGAGCACCTGGAGGCCGCCGGCGAGGGCGAACTCCGCCGCCGGTTCGAAGCCCTGAAACGTCAGCTGACCGCCGAAGGCCTGTTCGAGACTGCCCGCAAGCGCCCCCTGCCTCCGCTGCCCGCCGCCATCGGTGTGGTCACCTCCGCCACCGGGGCCGCCATCCGGGACATCCTGCAGGTGCTCGCCAGGCGCTTTCCCGCCATTCCGGTGGTGGTCTACCCAGTCCCGGTCCAGGGCGACGGAGCCGGGGCACAAATTGCCGACATGATCACCACTGCCGGCCGTCGGGCCGAGGTCGAGGTGCTGATCGTGGGCCGGGGCGGCGGGTCGCTGGAGGATCTCTGGGCCTTCAACGAGGAGGTGGTCGCCCGGGCCATCGCGGCATGTCCCCTCCCGGTGGTCTCGGCAGTGGGCCACGAGGTCGACATCACCATCGCCGACCTGGTGGCGGACGTTCGCGCGCCCACCCCGTCGGCGGCCGCCGAACTGGTGGTCCCCGACGCGGGCGACTGGCTGCAGCAGCTCCAGGGCATCGCTGCACGCCTAGACCGGGCCTGGCAACGGTTGCGCAACCGCCTGCACGAGGACCTGACCTGGTACGACAAGCGCCTTCGGCAGCTGCACCCGGCGGTACTGGTGGAACAACAGAGCCAGGCACTCGACGAACTTCAGCTGCGCCTGACGGCAGCCGTCCGGTCCACGCTGGACGAGCGAGCCCAAATGCTGGCGATCAGGCAGGCAGAGCTCGCCGCCTACTCACCGCGCGCACAGCTTGCCAGTGGACGGCAACGCCTGGCCCTCGCCGAGGCGCGGCTCCCGCCACTGCTTCAACACCTGATCAACCGGCGGAGCGACAAGGTGACCGGTCTGGCCCGGGCACTGAACGCCGTGAGCCCGCTGGCAACACTGGACAGGGGCTACGCCATCGTGACCCGGGCACCCGACCGGTCGGTGGTCACCGATCCGGCCGAGGCCCCGATGGGCTCCGAGATCGAGGTCAGGCTGGCCCGTGGCCGACTGAAGGCGCGGGTCACGGGCGAAGCCTGAGTCTTACTTGCAGACCTTGGCCCCGGGCTTGCCCTTGCAATTGTTCGAGGCGCAGTCGCTATTGACGTTACAGGCAGAGCCAATGGGCAGGCCACTACCACCCCCGCCACCACAGGCATCGCCCTCGTCCACCTGGC
>JAUMBX010000235.1:0-3812 GCA_032119515.1 Steroidobacteraceae bacterium
CACCCTCAGCCACGTCGAAGGGCGCGCGGTTAGTCTCGGCGACCCCGGCGATGAAATAAACCACGAACAAGGGGAACAGCCAGAACCAGTACCAGCTGAGCGCCCCACCCTGCTGGGAACGGACGATGTCGCCCAGGTTCAGGCTCCCCGCTGCCATCAGCACTCCGACAATCGCGAAACCCATGGAGAGTTCGTAGGCGACCATCTGGGCCGCAGAGCGCATGGCGCCGAGGAAGGCATATTTGGAGTTCGCGGCCCAACCCGCCAGGATGACTCCGTATACTCCGATCGAGGTCAGCGCCAGGATGAACAAAAGTCCTGCATTGATGTCCGCGAGCACGAACTCCGGGGAGAAGGGAATGACTGCCCACGCGGTCAATGCCGGCACCAGGACGAGCAGCGGAGCCAGCAGGAACAGGGTCCGGTCGGCCTTGGCCGGGATCAGGACTTCTTTCAGCAGCAGCTTGATGACGTCGGCAAACGGCTGCGCCAAGCCGTGGAGGATGGGAATACCAAACAGCGTGATGCGATTGGGCCCCCTCCTGAGCTGCATGTAGCCGATCACCTTGCGCTCGGCCAGCGTGGTGAAGGCAACCGACAGGATGACGCCCATCATTACGGCCACCACGGAAGCTGTGGTGATGAACAGGCCCTGCCACAGGGCCGGCAGCCCCTCCCAGGCCCTGGTGAGTGCGTCGATCACCCGCCCACCGCCTGCAGCGCGGGCTCAGGCCGCTCCATCTGCTGCAGAGGCTCAGCGCGGCGAACCAATGCGTCGAGCGCATAGATGCCGATCGGCTCCAGTGCCGGCACAGCGAGTACGGAGATCGGGCGCTCGCTGACGCCCGCAGGCAACTCGACGAGGCGCGCACGCAGCTCGTCCCTGACCTGCTCGCTCGACTCGTAATCGAAACCGTCTACGCCAAGCAGATTGCCGAGCACCCTGAGCACCTTCCAGCCGGGACGTGACTCGCCCAGCGGCCGCGCGCATCCCGCGAAAGACTGCCAACGGCCCTCGCCGTTGACGTAGGTACCGCTGGTTTCGGCAAAGGTCCCGATCGGCAGCAGCAGATCCGCCCAGTGCTTCATCGACTCGGTGATGAAAGGGGTCAGGGCCATGGCAAAGGGCGCTTGCGCGAGATGACCCGTCGCCGAGGCCAACGCCATATCAAACTCCGGCTCGATTCCGCCGTGCAGCAGATAAGCCCCCAACTTGGCCTCGAGCATGCCCTGTACGGTGAGGCCGGGCTCGCGGAGAACCGCGCCACCGGGAGCTCGGTGCGCCACGGCACCCGCCATCGACGCCCCGACGGAATTCGGTCCCTCGCTCAGCAGGCCGAGCTTGGCGCCGGTGAGATTGCACAGCGCCTGCGCTGCGGCCAGGAGGTCGGCGTACGCGGAGTGACGGGCAGCCAGCAAACCGAGCAGGACCACCCTGCTCCCTGAACCCAGCAACCCTTCGGCCACGCGCCTGTGTTGGGGTGTCACCTCGCCGTCGGCCGCAGCGGCAGCCAGCCTGTCCGGCAGCGCCACTCCCTTCAACTCGGCCGCAGACTTCAGGATGGCGAGCAAAGCCCCCAGCCAGTTCGAGGGGGACTGAACCAGCTGCTGGTCCACCGGGAAATGCAGAGCCTGCTCCTGCGAATCGAGAAAACTGATGCGCCCGCCGGCTCTCATCGCCGATTGCCTCAGACGATGCGCCAGGATGGGCACTTCCTGGCGCAGCCGGCTGCCCACTACGAGGGCCGCCGAAAGACCCGCATATTCGGCGATGGAGGCACCCAACAGCGGATGCTGGGGCCCGGCCAGCGGATCGCGGAAATCGAGCTGGCGCAGGCGGCTATCGACCGGCCAGCCCTTGGCCTCGGCGATCCGGGCCAGCAGGTGCAACTCTTCGGTGGTAGCTGTGGGGCTGCCAAGCAGGCCGACGCCATGCCCATTTCCGGCGGCCTTGCCGAGCGCCTCTGCAGCGGCTTCGAGTGCCTTCTCCCAGCTTACCTCTGCCCACTGCCCGCCTGACTTGAGCATGGGCTTCTGCAGGCGATCGGTGGACCGAATCGCCACATAGGAGAAGCGGTCACGGTCGGCGATCCAGGTTTCGTTAATCTCATCGTTGGGACGCGGCACCACGCGCATCAATTCGCCCCGCAACACGTGACCGAACAGGTTGCTGCCGACACAGTCGTGTGGCGAGATGAGCGGGTGCTGGGTCATCTCCCAGGAGCGGGCCCGGTGCCGGAACGGACGCGAATTCAGGGCGCCGACCGGGCACAGGTCGATGATGTTGCCGGACAACTCATGCGTCACCGCATGCTCTATCCAGGTGCCGATCTCCATGTTCTCGCCACGCCCCAGGGTGCCGAGCGACTGCATGCCGGCCACCTCCTGGGTGAAGCGCACGCAGCGCGTGCAGTGGATGCAGCGGGTCATGTCGGTCGAGACCAGCGGACCGATGTCCTTGTCACGTACCACGCGCTTGCGCTCGCTGAAACGTGACACCGAGCCACCGAAGCCCTGGGCGAGGTCCTGCAACTCGCATTCCCCGCCCTGGTCGCAGATCGGGCAGTCTAGGGGATGGTTGATCAGCAGGAATTCCATGGTCGCCTTCTGGGCAGCCAGGGCCCGGGGCGAGCGGGTGAAGGCCTTCATGCCCTCCATCACCGGGGTGGCGCAGGCGGGCATGGGCTTGGGGGCCTTCTCGACCTCCACCAGGCACATGCGGCAATTGGCGGCCACCGAAAGTTTCTCGTGGTAGCAGAACCGCGGCACGTAGATGCCCGCCCCATCGGTGGCCTGGATCAGCATCTGGCCCTTGCGTGCCTGCAGCGGCCGGCCGTCGACTTCAATGTTGACCAGGTCTTCGCTCATGCTGCTGCCCTGGTGGCGGCAGCCGCCATGCTTTGACCGGCGTGCTCTATCATGTAGACGAACTCATGACGGAAACGCTTGATGAAACTCTGCACCGGCCAGGCCGCCGCATCGCCCAACGCACAGATGGTGTGGCCCTCGATCTGGTTGGCCACCCCGACCAGCAGGTCGAGATCCTCGATGCGACCCTTACCCGCCAGGATCCTGGCCACGACGCGATTCATCCAGCCGGTGCCCTCGCGGCAGGGCGTGCACTGGCCACAGGATTCGGCCTTGTAGAAGCGCGTCAGGCGCTCGAGCACCTTGACCATGCAGGTGGTCTCGTCCATCACGATCACCGCCGCCGAACCAAGCGCCGATCCGGCCTTGCGCAGCGCGTCGTAGTCCATGGTGCAGTCGAGGATCGCCTCCGCCGGCAGGACCGGCACCGAGGAACCTCCGGGGATGACCGCCTTCAGGGCGCGACCGTCGCGCATGCCACCGGCAATCTCCAGCAGGTCACGAAAGGGGATCCCGAGCGGAAGTTCGTAGTTACCGGGCCGGTTGACGTGACCGGAGACGGAGAACACCACGGTGCCCCCAGCGTTGGTGGTGCCGAGCCCGGCAAACCAGGCCGCACCCTTGCGCAAGATGGTGGGCACGCTGGCAAAGCTCTGGGTGTTGTTGATGGTCGTCGGTCGCCCATACAGCCCGAAATTGGCGGGAAAGGGTGGCTTGAAACGCGGCTTGCCCTGCTTACCCTCGAGGGATTCGAGCAAAGCGGTCTCCTCGCCGCAAATGTAGGCACCGGCGCCTACGAAGGTGTGCAGGTCGAAGTCGATTCCGGTGCCCTGGACGTTGCTACCCAGCAACCCGGCCGCGTAAGCCTCTGCCAAGGCAGCCTCGAAGCGCGGCACCGGTTCAGCAAGGAACTCGCCCCGGATGTAGTTGTAGCCGACGGTGGC
>JAUMBX010000236.1:0-3345 GCA_032119515.1 Steroidobacteraceae bacterium
CACTGGCAGTCTGGTCTCGGGAACGGTCACCGAGCGGACTTCAGGCAGCAAGCGCATCGGCGCAACGCCGAGCATCACCGTTGCCTTTGACACCCTGGCCCCGGATGCAGACCGGGCCGTGGCCATGTCGGCGAGCTTTACCGAGACGGGCAAGAGCGAGGGCGGTCGGGACGCCGCCAAGATCGCCGGCGGTGCCGTGGCGGGTGCGGTCATCGGCAAGCAGGTCGAGGACGACAAGGGCGCCGTGGTTGGCGGACTGCTCGGCGCGGCTGCAGGCGCCGCCGCTGCCAAGAACACCGGCACCGAGGCCGAGGTCCCGGCTGGGCGGGTCATCACGCTGGTGCTGGATGACGCGGTCGAGGTAAAGCGCTAGACGCCGGTACGGCGGCGCGGGCTCCTTTCCACCAGTGCGCCGCGTCGCGCTCGCCAGGCCTCACGGCCCTGTCCCCAGACCCTGACGGTCACGTGGGACACGGGCGGGGGCAGGGTTACCTCGCGTAAGGGCTCGGAGCCCAGCCGCCTGGCCAGCGCCACTGAACGTTCGTTGGCGTCCTCGATGCAGTGGATCACCTCGGGCCAGCACAGCTCCTCGAAAGCAAAGTCCATGCAAGCTATGGCTGCCTCGAAGGCCAGACCACGTCCCTGAGCGGCGCGCGTCACGGCCCAGCCGATTTCCTGTCCGGGCCAACCTTCCGGATGGTTGGGGCCGACGCGGCCAATCCATTCTCCGCTGGCTTTTTCAAAGACCGAGAACATGCCATAGCCCCGGAGTACCCAACCTCCGATCTGCCCGGCAAAGGTACGCCAGGCCTGTGGACCCGACTGCACTCCACCGAGATGGGCCATGACCTCAGCATCGGCGAGGGAGGCGGCAACGGCATCCAGGTCGCCGGCGCGCGGCTCACGCAGCAGGAGTCTGGGTGTCTCGATCGAGATGGCTGGCAACATCGGACGGCCCTGCTAATAAAAAAGGGCTGCCCGCATGGGCAGCCCTTGTTTGCTGTTCCTTGCAGACCTAGAAGGTCTTGCGAAGGGTCAAGCCGAAGGTCCGCGGCTGGTTGGGGTAGCCCGACAGGCTGCCCGCCTGCGCCACCGAGGGGAAGGCGCTCAACAGGTACTCGTCGTCGGTCAGGTTGCGGCCCCAGAAGACCACTGACCAGCCGTTCACCGAGGCACCGAGGCTGGCGTTCAGCGTACCCACCTCACGCGAGGCCACCGCAGCCGTGACGTTTTCCACCACCTGCACCTGGTCCTCGTAGAGGTAATCGGCGCGCAGGAAGCCATCCAGCCCCATGGCCTGCCACTTCAGCGTGAAGCCCACCGACAGGCTGGTCTCGTGGATGCCGGCCGGTGTCGAACCGCTCAGGTCCGTCGGTCCGTTCGGACCCTGGGCACCCGGGAAGCTGTCGTAGACCGGATCCAGGAAAGTGCCGGCAACGTTGATGTCCAGCTGAGGAATCGGGGCCCAGAGGAGTTCTACCTCGACGCCCTCGGTCGACTGCTTGCCTGCATTGGCCAGGCTGAAGGCCGTGCCCACGAACAGGTTGGACTGGAAGCCCTTGATCTCCTGGTCGAAGACCGCGATGTTCAGTGCCAACGTGTCCCAGCGGGCCTTCATGCCCACTTCGTAGACAGTCGCCTCTTCCGGGCCGGCCAACCGGCTGCCATAGCGGGGATAGTAGGGATTGGCGTAGCCACCGAACGGCGACCGAGGCGGGTTGGCCGGGTCGAGCACTGGCTTGCTGTCGCGGGACAGGTTCCAGGACGTGGCCTTGAAACCGGTCGACACGCCAGCGTAGAGGTTGATGTTGTCGGTGGCCTCGAAGGCCAATCGCACCGTGTAGGTGGTGTCGCTGTCGTCGCTCTTGCCGTTGCTGAAGGGCACCACCGGCGCCAGGAACTGGAAGGGATACAAGCCCAGCAGCGGATTGGCAAAGCAGGTCGGGTCGCCCGCCGGACAGACGGCCGTTACGCTGCCGCGGTCGGCCCAGTCCAGTGCGATGGGCTGCGGGATGCCAGCGAGCAGCAGGTTCTGGTAGATCAGCTGGAAGCCGATCTGGTCGAGCCTCAGCTGGCCGAACAGCTCATTGCCGAAGTCCTCTATGCTCACCCGCTTGTCCGTTTGCGTGTGTGACACGCCCACGGTGGCCGTCAGGCGATCCGTCACGTCGAAATCGAGTTGGCCGAAGAAGCTGGAGGAACTGGCGTCCTGGGTGGCGAGCTGGGCGTTGAATTGCCCGCTGGCCAGCAGGGAACCTGCCGGGAGGCCGAGGGCGGCCTCGAGGCCGCCGAAGGCGTTGGGGTTACAGGTCGGCGCACCGACGAAGCAACCGGTGGACGCAGCCACCAGGCCCGTGGCATAGGCACGGAAGTCCGAGCCCCAGGCGACGCCGGTGTCGTACTCCACGTCTTCCTCGAAGAAGTAGGCTCCCACCAGGCCGCGAACGCGACCGCCCGAATCGTAGGACAGGCGGAACTCCTGGGTGAAGGTCTCGATCTCGGAGTCGTTGACCTGGGTGCCGAGGTCGGCACTGGTGAAGTCGATGTCGGTGTCGAAGAATGAATCGACCTTGCGCTGGGCGGTGATCGAGGTGATCGACCAGTTGCCCAGGGTCCAGTCCGCCTGCAGCGAAATGCCGCTGTTGTCCACGGTGTTGCGCGGGGCGAAGTCCTGGTAGCCCTTGTAGGCGAAGGGTGCATTGGGCTCGATCTGACCGCCGAGCAGGTTGACGATGGCAGTGGTCGGCCCGGCCACCAGGTTGGCCACGCCGCAGCAGAGTTCGTCGATCTCGCCCTTGTCGGCGATCAGCCTGAAGGACAGGTTTTCGCTGGGCTCCCACAGCAGCTGGGCACGCACGTCCCAGCGCTCGCGATCGTTGATCTCGCTGCCGAGGTTGACCAGGTCGAAGTAGCCCTCGCGGGTGTAGTGGTTACCGGCCAGGCTGAAGGCGAGCGTGTCGCTCAACGGGCCAGTGACCTTGCCGCGCAAGCCCACGTAGTCGTAGTTGCCAATGGTGGCTTCCACCGCGCCGCCCCACTCGTAGGAGGGCTTGGCGGTGACCACGCTGATTACACCGGCCGATGCGTTCTGGCCGAACAGGGTGCTCTGGGGGCCGCGCAGCACCTCGACCCGCTCGAGGTCGAACAGGTCGCCGATGGCCGCGGCGCTGCGCGAGCGATATACGCCATCGATGAACACGCCGACCGAGGGCTCGATGCCGGGGTTGTTGGCCCCGTTGCCGAAGCCGCGGATGACGAAGTTGGTCTGGGCAGAGTTCTGCAGGGTGGTCACCCGCAGGGACGGGACGATGCTCAGCAGGTCGGCGATGTCGTTGATCTGGGCCT
>JAUMBX010000237.1:0-2584 GCA_032119515.1 Steroidobacteraceae bacterium
TGATGAAGTGTTCCTGCTGGCAGAGAACGAGTCCACCTACATCCCGATCGGGGCGCGCCATCGCATCGAGAACCCGGGCAAGGTGGAACTGCACATGATCGAGGTCCAGTCCGGGAGCTACCTGGGCGAGGACGACATCGTGCGCTTTGAAGACAACTATGGCCGTGGCTGAGGAGTCCCCTTGAAAGTCCCCCTGCTTGACCTGAAGCCGCAATACCTGGCCTTGAAAACGGAGCTGGACGAAGCACTGCTGCGGGTGGCCGCCTCCCAGATGTTCATCCTGGGACCGGAGGTGACCGCCCTGGAACAGGAGATGGCTGCCTATTGCGGCGCACGGCATGGCATCGGCGTGTCCTCGGGTACCGACGCCCTGCTGGTCGCCCTGATGGCGATGGAGGTCGGGCCGGGTGACGAAGTGATCACGAGCCCTTACACCTTCTTTGCCACGGGCGGCACCGTCGCCAGGGTGGGTGCAACCCCGGTCTTCATCGACATCGATCCGGACAGCTATAACCTCGATCTCAATCAGCTCGAGTCATTTTTGACTGAGGCCTGCGAGTCCCGTGACGGGCTGCTGTTCAACCGCACCTCCGGGCGTCGGGTCAAGGCGGTAATGCCGGTTCACCTCTATGGGCAGGCGGTGGACATGGATGCCTTGCTCGGCATGGTCCGCCGTCACTGCGTGTACGTCGTGGAGGACGCCGCCCAGGCCATCGGCTCGGAGGTGGATGGCGGCCGGCGGGTGGGTGCCCTCGGCGACGTGGGCTGCTTCTCGTTTTTCCCGACCAAGAACCTGGGCGGCTTCGGTGATGGCGGACTCTGCACCACCAACGATGACCGCCTGGCTGCCCGCATTCGCCAGCTCCGGGTGCATGGCATGGAGCCGAAGTACTACCACGCCATGGTGGGAGGCAACTTCCGCCTGGATGAAATCCAGGCTGCCGTGCTCAGGGTCAAGCTCAGGCATCTCGATGCCTGGCACGAGGCACGGCAGGCCAATGCCGGCTATTACGATCGTGCCTTTCAGGCAGCTGGTTTGGGTGGCGTAGTCGTGACGCCCCGGCGTCATCCGGGCTACCGGCACATCTACAACCAGTATGTGATCAGGGTGGCGGAGCGTGACGCGCTCAGGCGTTACCTGGGTGAGCAGGGTGTCGGTACCGAGGTGTACTACCCGGTGCCCCTGCACATGCAGCAGTGTTTCGCCTACCTCGGCTATCAGCCGGCGGACTGCCCTGAATCTGCGCGGGCTGCGGCGGAGACGCTGGCCTTGCCGATCTTCCCGGAGCTCGACACGGCCCAGTTGCAGTATGTGGTGGACACGATCCGGGACTTCTTCCGGAAGGGGCAGGGCAGATGAACCTCGGCGGATGCTTCAAGGCCTATGACGTGCGGGGCAGGATCCCGGAAGAACTCAACCCGGAGAGCGTGTACGCCATCGGCTGTGCCTACGCCCGCTGGCTCAAGCCCGGTCGCGTGGCGGTCGGCCGCGACATCCGCCTCTCCAGCGCCGAGCTTGCCGAGGCCCTGATCCGCGGCCTGACCGACTCCGGAGTCGATGTGCTGGACATCGGCCTCTGTGGCACCGAGGGCGTCTATTTCGCGACCTTCGCCGAGGGCCTCGATGGCGGCATCATGGTCACTGCCAGCCACAATCCGCCGGACTACAACGGCATGAAGTTCGTGCGCGAGGGTTCCCGTCCGGTCAGCGGCGATACCGGCTTGCAGGACATCCGTCGCCTGGCCGAGCAGGGAGGCTTCGTGGCCTCCACCCGCCGCGGGTCGGTCCAGAGCCTCGACATCCGGCCCCGCTATCGCGAGCACCTGCTCGGCTATCTCGATCGTTCCCTCCTCAAGCCTCTGCGCATCGTCTCCAATCCTGGCAATGGCGGCGCCGGCCTGGTCGTCGACCTGCTGGAGCAAGACCTGCCTTTCGAGTTCATCAAGGTGCATCACCAGCCCGATGGCAGTTTCCCGCACGGGGTGCCCAATCCCATGCTGGAGGAGAACCGTGCAGCGACCTCGGAGGCCGTAAAGGCCTCGGGTGCCGACTTCGGGATCGCTTTCGATGGTGACTTCGACCGCTGCTTCTTCTTCGACGAGCAGGGTCGTTTCATCGAGGGCTATTACATCGTGGGGCTGCTGGCCTCCGTGTTTCTCCAGCGCCACCCCGGTGCGAGTATCGTCCATGATCCACGCCTGACCTGGAACACGCTGGAGATCGTGTCGCAGTTCGGCGGCAGGGCCGTGCAGTCCAAGTCCGGGCATGCTTTCATCAAGCAGGTGATGCGTGAGTCCGATGCCGTCTACGGCGGCGAGATGAGCGCGCATCACTATTTCCGGGAGTTCGCCTACTGCGACAGCGGCATCATTCCCTGGCTGGTGATGGCCCAGGTCCTTTCCGAGCGTGGCGTGCCGCTGTCGGCACTGATCGACGAGCGCATGCGGCGGTTTCCGGCCAGCGGGGAGGTCAATCGCAAGCTGGCGGACCAGCAGGGCGTCATCCGCTCCATTCGCGAACGCTACGTGCCCGCGGCCCTCAGGGTCGAGGAGGTCGATGGCTTGTCGGTCGAGTACGCCAACT
>JAUMBX010000238.1:0-7778 GCA_032119515.1 Steroidobacteraceae bacterium
GCCGTACGAACGTGGTCACGATTCAGCTCCTCGACGATCACCGAGCGGTAGAAGCGCGTGTTGTAGCCCAGTGCCACGAACACCGTTGCCAGCGTGGGCACCGTCACGTACTCCAGGTACTCCGCGAAAGAATGCACGTTCCAGCCGCGCACCGGGAACCAGCCGAGTCCGGAACTGGAGGAGAAGATCACCTGGAAGGCGATGATCACGATCAGGTAGCTGATGCTCATGCCCACCACGGCGAAGGCCATGATGCCCTTGTCGGGCCAGCGGCTGCGGTAATGCGCGGCCAGCAGCGCAAGCAGCAGGGCGAGCAGGTTGCCCAGCAGGAAGCCCGGCAGGATCAGCATCAGGGAGACCGGGATCGTGCGCCCGAGCAGGTCCGTGACCAGCTCCCCGGTCGAGTTGGAATTGCCGAAATCGAGAGTGGCTACCTCGCGCAGGTAGTCGGCGTAGCGGACCAGGAAGGGCTTGTCGTAGCCGAGCTCGGCGCGGATTTCGGCGATCTGCTCGGGTGTGGGGTTCTTGCCCAGCAGCTGATAGGTCTGGTCGGGTCCGAAGTAGACCATCAGCAGAAAGCTGATGAAGGTCACGCCGAGGAGCAGTGGGATGCCGGCGACCAGCCTGCGCAGGGAGTACTGCAGGACTTCCATCCCTAGCCCTCCACGTCCACGTATTTCAGGAAGAAGCCGCCGACGATCTCGCGATCCGGCAGGGCGATGACGTCCTTGTGCCAGAGGTGGATGCGGGTGCGCGACAAGCCCGTCGCCGTCAGGCATTCGTCGATCACCATCTCGTTCATGCGGCGGTAGATCCCGGTCCGCTCCGGAGAGGGCAGCATGACGCTCGACTTTTCGTACAGCGCGTCGTACTCGGCGTTGCGCCAGTTGGAGTCGTTGGAGCCCGGTGAGCTGTTCGGGCCGTAAAACAGCTGCAGGGTGTTCTCTGCATCCGGGTAGTCGAGCCCCCAGCCCTTCACGACCCAGGGCAGTTCGGCCTGCTTCCAGGCCTTGCTGATGTCGCCGAAGGTGGCGTACTGCTTGAGCACCACCTTTTCGGGCGGGTAGCCGATGTCCTTCAGCCAGGCCCGGAATTGTTCGAACATCAGCCTGTTAAGCACGTTCGCCGTGGTGCCGAAGGTCAATACCGGCAAGTTGCCGGCAGTCCATCCGTTGTCCTCCAGGAGCTTGCGCGCACCAGCTACATCGCGGGTGACGCTCTCCATGGAGAGGTCCGGGTCGAACTCCGGCACCACGGGCACGATGATGCCGGGGAAGATGGTGCCGATGCCGCCATAGAAGCTGTCGTTGCGTGCCGGCCAGTCAAAGGACTTGATGACCGCGCAGCGCAGGGCCTTGTTGCGCCGCTCACGCTCCGGATCCTCGTTATAGCCGAATTCGGGGTCCAGCAGGTTCCAGGTCTGGAAGATGAAGCCCGCCTCCGTCCCTGCGTAGTAGAAATACCTGTCTGCATATTCAGACTTCAACGTGACCGGGTCCTTGGAGGACAGCACCCGGTCGATCTGCTCGTTGGGGATGGTGGTGTACTGCGCCTCGTCTCCCTTGGTGAAGGAGTTCCAGCGGGCCGACGGATCGGCGATGAACTGGAATTCCAGCCGGTCGATGAAAGGGGGCGAGCGGCCCTCGATGCGCTCCAGGCCGTACTGGCCCTGAGTGGCCGGATCGTAACCTTCGGCTGCAAGGTCGACCGGCTCCTGGCGGAAGTAGGGGTTGCGGTCCATCACAATGCGGGCAGTGTCATAGGAGATCAGCCGGAACGGACCGGAGCCCACCGGACGGATACCGAACTCGCGCCCGTAGCGCTCGACGGCCTCGCGGGGCACCACCGAGGAATAGCCCTGGGCGAGGGTGTCGAGCAGCTGCGGGTAGGGCTTTACCAGCTTGATCTGCAGGGTGTGGTCGTCGAGGGCGCGCAGTCCCTCCACTTCCTGGTCGTAGTTCGAGCCAGCCTCCTTCCATGCATCCAGGCCGACGATGCGTCCCTGCCAGAGCCAGGCGCCCTGCGGGCGAGTGGCGGGATCGAAGTGTCGCTTCAGTGAGTACACCACGTCGGCGGCGGTGACCTCTCGTCCCTTGCCGTCCGGGAAGCAGGGGTCGTCGATGTAGCGCACGCCCCGCTTCAGGCGAATCGTATAGGTGAGGGTATCCTCGGAAATCTCCGGCCAGCCGTCGGCCAGGTTCGGCTTCAGCACGTACGGGCGGGCGAGGTACTGATAGGAGAACAGCGTGTCGTAGGCATTGATCAGGACGTGGTTGGCATAGACGTTGGATGCCTGCACGGGATCCAGGCTGGTGGGCGATTCGTCCATGCTGTGACGATAGACCTTGAGGCCCGCCGAGGAGCCCGGACTGCTGTTGCCCGCACCGTCTCCGCCGCCGCAGGCGGCGAGGCAGGCCATCAGGGCGGCCGGCAGCCAGCGAGAATCTGTGAGGGCCTTCAAGCTCGTCATCACGGCCCGATGATAACGTCCGATCGTGCCCAATGGGCAAAAACCGGATCCTGGAGGAACGGATGAAAACGCTCGCCTGTTTGCTCATGACTGCCGCCCTGCTTGTGGGGGCGGCCGAGGCCGCCAAGCCGGAGGGCAAGGGGCAGGGTGGCAAGCCCGCCAGTGCAGGCGCACCGCACGGCCAGACTGTGTCCGGCTGCAACCACCAGGCCAATGAGCTTGACCTTAAGGGGCAGGAACGCAAGGCCTTCGTGGATCGCTGCATCGCCGCGGGTGGCGACGCCCGCAGCCCGGAGGAGTCGGGGCGGCACTGCCGGCGCAAGGCCGACGACCTGTCCCTGAAGGGTGACCTCAGGCGCGATTTTCTGGACCTGTGCCGAAGCTACCGGGACGGAGACCGCGACTGGCGTCGGTGAGGGTCAGGGCCCCTGCGGCCGGTGCTCCAGGTGGTCGTCGGCCACGGCCAGCATCGCCTTGAGGCCGGTGATCAACCCGTCCTCGTCAACGTGAAACAAAGGTGAGTGGTTCGGCGCGGCACCCTCGGTGCCGGGCGGCGTGATGCCCACCCAGAAGAACAGGCTGGGCACCTCGCGTGCATAGTAAGCGAAGTCCTCGGCGGTGGTCTGCAGGCCAATGGGTACGGCGCCGCCCGGTGCCACGCGCTCGAGGACCGGCACCATGCGCCGGGTCAGCGCCTCGTCGTTGATGAGGGCCGGATTGGGCGTGGTGGCCAGGATCAGTTCGGCACGGGCACCGGCGGCTTCTGCAATGTTCTCCACCGTCCGCTTCACTCGTGCCAGGACGTCCTCGCGGATCTCCGGGCGGAAGGTGCGGATGGTGCCGAGCAGTTCCACCGAGTCGGGGATGATGTTGTAGCGCGTGCCGCCCTGGATGGCGCCGACCGTGACGACTGCGGGTACCTCCGTGATGTCGAGCTGGCGGCTCACGATGGTCTGCAGTGCCTCGATGATCTGTGCCGAGACGACCACCGGGTCGATGCCGGCCCAGGGGCTGGCGCCGTGGGTCTGCTGGCCGTGCACGACGACCCTGAAGAAGTCCGATCCCGCCATGAACGGACCCGGCCGATAGCCCACCTGCCCGGTCTCCAGCGAGTAGAACACGTGCAGCCCGAACATGGCTTCTGGCCGGGCCAGGTCGAAGAGGCCCTCCTCGAGCATCAAGGACGCGCCGCCGGTCTCGCCTTCCGGCGCACCTTCCTCGGCGGGCTGGAACACGAACAGGATGGTACCGGGCAGGTCTGCCCGCCTGGCGGCAAGCACTTCGGCCGCGGCCATCAGGATGGCCGTGTGCGCATCGTGACCGCAGGCGTGCATCACGCCGACCTGCTGTCCGCGGTACTCCGCGGTGGCCGTGGACTTGAAGGGCAGGTCGCTGCGCTCCGTGACTGGCAGCGCGTCGATGTCGGCCCGCAGGGCGATGGTCGGTCCCGGACGGCCGCCACGCAGCACGGCCGCCACGCCGGTGTGCGCGATGCCGGTATGGACCTCGAGGCCCAGTGCCTGGAGGTGTTCGGCAATCACCTTCGAGGTGCGGAACTCGCGGTTGCTGAGTTCGGGGTTCTGGTGGAAGTCGCGCCGCCATTCGATCATGCGTGGCTGGATGGCCTCCGCCGCGGCGTTCAGTTCAGCCTCCGTCACGGCGGCCACCGCCGGAGCGGCGGTGGCCAGGGCAGCGACCAGGGTGGTCAGTGTGTTCGCCATCGGCGGTCTTCCTCGTAACGAGGCCAGGCGCGGCCCCGGTCGGGAATCTTAGCCCAATGCCGGCCGTTCATGGCGCGACCTAAGGAGTCGAGGTCGCGCGAGACCTCGTCCACCAGGTGGGCGGTGTGGCGCAGCCGGTATTCCCGTCCACGGTGATCAAGGCGCAGGTCGAGGCGCGCGTGGCGGTGCCTGAGCTCCCGGTAGGCCTCGCGCAGGGCATGCTCCGGCGCCCGCCGTTCCGCCAGCATGCGGAACTCGCGTGCGGCATCGGCCAGACGCCCGGCCCGCTGAGTGGTCTCGGTCCGGCCACTGTGGGCGCGCAGGGCGTTGTACAGGTGGGTCGTGGAGTGGTCGAACTCGCGAGCCTCGACCACGAGCGGGGCCGGGCCCCAGTGGGGTGGGCGGTGTCCCGGTTCCGAACGGTGACCGGCCAGGGCTGGCACGGCGGCTAACAGGGCAAGGGCGGCAAAGAAGGTTCTCATGATGACTGCTCCAGCAACGTGATCCACGGTCACAGCCTGCGCCCCCGGCGCTGAACGGGCCTTGAACCGGCGATGAACGAAACCTGAACGAGCGCCGGGGTAAAGCGGGATAATCCGCGGCCTTGGAGGTATGCCGCATGAAGTCCATCGCCCTGGTGACCTGCAACATGGCCTCGTCCCTGGATGAGGACATGCCGCTGCTGTGCAAGGCCTTTGATGAGATGGGCGTGGCGGCCTCGACGCCGGCGTGGGACGATCCGGCCATTGACTGGGCGGGCTTTGATGTGGCCCTGCTGCGCTCCACCTGGGACTACATGGACCGGCTCGACGACTTCCTGGCCTGGGTGGATCGCTGCGCTGCGGCGACCCGTTTGTTCAATCCTCCTGCGCTGGTCCGCCGCAACCTCGACAAGCACTACCTTGCCGGGCTGGAGGCGGCTGGAATACCCATCGTCCCGACCCGCTTCGCGGAGCCCGGTGATGATCCCGCCGCCCGCCTCGACGGGTTCCTGGCGAGCCTTGATGGGCGCGAGTTCGTATTGAAGCCGGCCATCGGGGCCGGTTCGCGCGATGCGTCGCGCTTCGACGTGGAGGATCGGTCGGCCGCGCTGACCCACCTGCGCAGCATGCTCGATGCCGGTCGCAGCGTGCTGCTGCAGCCTTATCTTGCCCGGGTCGACGAGTTCGGGGAGACGGCGCTGGTGCATATCGACGGGGCGTTCAGTCACGCCATCCGCAAGGGCCCGCTGCTGAAGCGCCACGCGCCCGGGGTACCCGGTCTGTTCGCACCGGAGACGATCAGTGCGCGTCAGCCGGGTGGCGACGAGCTGGAGGTGGCCGCTGCCGCCTGCGCGCACCTGGCGCACCTCGATCCCCTCTACCTGCGGGTGGACCTCATCCGCAATTTGGCCGGCCAGCCCGTGGTGCTGGAGCTGGAGATGACCGAGCCCTCGCTGTTCTTCGCTTTCGGCCCGGATTCGGCAGGACGACTGGCGCGCGCCGTACTCAGGCGGGCCGGCGTTTGAATCAGGACGGGGAAGCCCGGCGTGGGGTGCTGGCCTCGGTCACCGCGTTCCTGATCTGGGGCTTTTTCCCGCTCTATCTCCACCCGCTGGTCGGCGTGCCGGCCGAGGAGATCCTGGCTCACCGGGTGGCTTGGTGCCTGCCCTGCGTGCTGGTGTGGCTGGCCTGGAAGGGCAAGCTCGACGAGGTCGCCGCGGCACTGGTTCAGCCGCAGCTGCTTTCGCGACTGGTGCTGTCGGCCATGCTGATGTCCGTGAACTGGTGGGTCTACACCTGGGCCGTGGTCAGCGGCCGGGTCCTCGAGGCCAGCCTCGGTTATTTCATCGGCCCTTTGGTCAACATCGTGCTGGGGGTGAGCGCCCTCGGCGAGCGGCTGAGTCCCCGGCAATGGCTGGCGGTCAGCCTGGCGGCCGGCGGGGTGGGCTGGATGACCCTCGCGGCGGGTGGCTTGCCCTGGGTGTCGCTGACGCTCGCCCTTTCCTTCGGCGTGTACGGGCTGGTGCGCAAGACCGCCCCGATCGGCGCCGTGCCGGGCCTCGCGGTCGAGACCCTGTTGCTGGCGCCCATTGCCATGGCCTGGCTCTGGTTCTTAGGGCCCGGCACCCTGACCGCGTCCCTCACCACGGATCCACTCACCAGCATCCTGCTTGCCTGCGCAGGCCTCGCCACTGCGCTGCCGCTGGCGCTCTTTTCCGCCGGCGCGCGGCTGATCCGCTACTCGGTGATGGGGCTCATCACTTTCATCGGCCCAAGCCTGCAATGGCTGCTGGGCATCACCCTCTACCGGGAGCCCTTCAGCGGGGCCAAGGCCATCGGCTTCGCCATCATCTGGTCCGGCGTGATCGTCTTCATCGCCGACGGTTTCCTTACAGCAGGTGCTGGCGGAAGAAAAGCACCACGGCTTGCTGGTACAGGTCCTGGTTCTCCTTCTTCCGGTAGCCATGACCCTCGTTGAGGGCATTCATGTACCACACCGCCTGATCGCGTCCGCGTAGCGCTGCAACGATCTGCTCGGCCTCGGTGACGGGCACCCTGGGGTCGTTCTGGCCCTGCACCACGAACATCGGCACCGTGATTTTCCCGACGTTGTTGAGCGGGCTGATCTTTTCCAGGTGCGCGCGCATGGCCGGGTCGCGTTCGTCGCCGTACTCGACCCGGCGGAGGTCGCGGCGATAGTCCTGGGTGTTCTCCAGGAAGGTCACGAAGTTGGAGATGCCCACGATGTCCACGGCGGCCTTCAACCGGTCGCTGTAGTGAACGGCGCTGGCCAGCACCATGTAGCCACCGTAGCTACCGCCGATCACGCCGACCCTGCCGGCGTCGAGGTCGGGCTGGGTGCCGATCCAATCGAGCAGGGCGCCTATATCCCGTACCGAATCCTCGCGCAGCATGCCATTGTCGAGCTTCAGGTAGGACTTGCCGTAGCCGTCCGACCCGCGGACATTGGGGAAGATCACCGCGGCACCCAGCTTTTCCACCCACATCTGGGTGGTGCTGCTGAAGGTGGGGCGCGACTGGCCCTCCGGTCCACCGTGGATGGAGACGATGACCGGGAAGGGTCCCGAGCCGGCCGGGCGGTAGACCCAGGCCGGGATCTGGCGGCCGTCGAAGCTGGGATAGCGCACCAGCGAGGGCTCGACGAAAGTGGCGGTGTCGAGCCCGCCGACCTCGCTGTAAGTCCAGCGCTGCAGCGCGCCATATTCCAGCGCGCCCTCACCCACCTCGAGCACAAAGCTGTCGCTGGGGGTCTTTGGCGTATTGAGCGTCATGGCGAGTCGGCTGCCGTCCGGGCTGAATTCCAACCCGCCGGCCACACCGGTGGGCAGGCCCTCAACGGCTGCATAGCGGCGCGTGGCGAGGTCGATCAGGTACAGGCGACTGAAGCCGTCCTCGTTGACTGTGAAGGCACCGCGGCGGCGATTGTCACTGATGGCCACGCCCTCGACGCTCCACTCGATGTCCCCGGTCACGATCTCTGGCGTCGAGCCGGGTTCCAGGGACTGCCAGGCCAGCCGACCGTGTTCGCTGCCCGCATCCGTCACCAGCCAGAAGCCCTTGCCCTCTGCATCGAAGGCCACGGGC
>JAUMBX010000239.1:0-2322 GCA_032119515.1 Steroidobacteraceae bacterium
TGGAGGTGCACGACTGCTTTTCCATCACCGAACTGGTGCTCATGGAGGACCTCGGCATGTCCGATCCGGGCCAGGCGCCGGATGACATCCTCGACGGCCGCTATGACCGGGACGGCCGCACGCCCTGCCAGACCGATGGCGGCCTCAAGTGTTTCGGCCATCCGGTGGGCGCCTCGGGCCTGCGCATGGCCTACGAGGTCTATACGCAGCTGAGCGGGCGGGCAGGCACGCGCCAACTGGCCTCGCCCAGCCTGGGGCTCACGCACAACCTCGGCGGCATACCCAATCGCAACGTAGCCAGCGTGTCGATCCTCGGCTTGCTGGGTTTATAAGGGGGACACTCATGGCTGACACACTCTTCACCCGGACTCCGCGCGACGGGCTGCCGGAAGGCTTTCGTCCCGCCTGGGACATGCTCAACAAGCTGACCGGCGAGCCCACCTTCATCGAGGTGTTCGGGCAGGCACCGGAGCTCGTCAACCTGGTGATGAACGAGTTCTACGTCAAGACCTTCTTCGGCGGCCGGGTGGCGCAGCGCTACAAGCAGCTGGTCCGGCTGCGACTGTCCATCGTCCACGGCTGCCGCACCTGCAACAAGCAGAACGTGCCGGGCGCACTGGAGGCTGGCGTCAGCCAGGCCCAGGTGGATGCCATGATCGAGGGACGCTACCCGGACGAACTGTTCACGATCGCCGAGCAAGCCGTGCTCGAATACGCCGACCAGATGGTGCTCACCAACATGAACGGCCAGGTGGGCCCCGAACTGTTCGGGCGGCTTCGAGAGCATTTCTCCGAACCGGAGATCCTGGAACTCGGCGTGGTCATGGCCATCGTCGCCGGCATGGCCAAGCTGTCCTTCCTGCTGAACCTGGTGGAGAAGGAAGACTACTGCCCGTTCATCCCGGGCGCAGCGGCCTGAAGGCCCCGCCCGGCTAGAAGTTCGCCAGCGCGCCGCCGTCGACCCGCAGGCCGAAGCCGGTCACGAAAGCGGCCTCGTCGAGTGCCAGGAACAGGGCACAGGCCGCCACGTCCTCAGGCTTTCCGAGCCTGCCCATCGGAGCCTTCTGCTCCCAGTGTTCACGAAACCCGGGGGCCTCGAGGAACGGGCGGGTCATGTTGGTGACGATCACGCCCGGCTCCAGGTAGTTCACCGTGATCCCCAGCGGACCGAGGTCCACCGCCATGCACTTGGACAGCCCGGCTACGGCGTGCTTCGAGGCGCCGTAAGCCGCCAGGCCGGGTCCGCCGATCTCCGACATTACCGAGCCCAGGTTGATGATGCGCCCGCCACCGCGCTGCTTCATGGCACCCACGGCTGCGCGTGAAATACGAAACAGGCTGCGCAGGTTGACCTCGAAGGTCCGGTCCCAGAGTTCATCCGTCAGTGCCTCGAAAGGCGCGCTGGTAGCAATGCCGGCGTTGTTGACCAGGATATCCAGACCGCCGAACCGCGAGATCGCCTCGCCGACCAGCCGCTCAGGCGCGTCCGCATCGGTCACGTCGCATTCGAGGCAATGGCTGCCCGATACGCCCGCATATGCCGCCGCCAGGGCCTCACCCGGCCGATCGACAACCAATACCCGGGCGCCCTCGGCGAGAAACCTCCTGGCGATGGCCTCGCCGATGCCGGTCGCCGCCCCGGTGACCAGGGCCACTTTGCCCGCCAACCTGCCTGAACCTGCTTCCATGTCCTTCTCCCGGTCCGCTCCGTACCCAAAAAGAAAGGCCGGCTTGCGCCGGCCTTTCCCTCGGACCCCTGGACCCCTGGGTCAGCGGCTGCTGCCGAACTTGGCGCCGAACTCCAGTCCGAAGTTCACCGGCGCACCCCACTGGGTGTGCGTCCACAGCGTCGCCACCGACTGCGAGGCAACGCGATAGCGCTCATCAAGCAGGTTCTTGCCAAAGGCTCGCACGAAGTAGCGATCCTCCGCATCGGTATAAGTCACCGACAGGTTCACCAGCGTCTTCTCGTCCAGATAGGCATCGAAGTCGCGTCCTGCCGCCGAGATGTAGAAGAGGTTCTCCGCCTCGAAGTACACCTCACCGGCAATGGCCAGCGAGCCACCCGCCAGATCCATGGTGTAGACGCCCTGCACCGAACCGCTGCGCTCAGGCGAGCGCGGCACCGGCAGGCCCGAGAAGTCGCCCTGGAACGGCAGGATGGTACCGCCAGTGGCAGGGTCGGTCAGGCCAGGCTGGTTGATGGTGAAGGTGTCGTACTTGGCGTCCAGGAAGGAGGCCTGCGCCCGCAACTGGAAGTTATCCGTCAAGAGCGCCTGCATCTCGATCTCAAGGCCCTTGGAGGTCACCTCCGCCGCGTTG
>JAUMBX010000239.1:2332-8275 GCA_032119515.1 Steroidobacteraceae bacterium
CTGGGTGCCCGAGACCTCGGTGATGATGTTCACCGCACGCTGGGTATCGTCATACTTCGTCATGAACAGCGTCGGATTCAGGCGGAACCGGCCGTTCGGAGACTCGTACTTGAAGCCCAGTTCGTAGTTGGTCGCGAACTCGGGGTTCACCGGACGGGTCAGCGAGGCCACCATCAGCCGGCTGGTGCCGGTCTGGTCGTTGTAACCGCCGGCCTTGTAACCACGTGACATGGTCAGGTAGGAGAACAACGAGTCGTTGAACTGGTAGGAACCGGTCAGGCGCCAGCTGTCCTCGGACCAGGTGCGTGCCAAGTTGTCGAAGCCCGGGGTATTCTGGTTGACGTATACACCACCGGTGTACTTCTTGAAATTGGCGGCCTGGATGGCGGAGTTGAAGTCGGTCCAGTCAAGGCTGCCGTTGAAGGTGTTGTCGTCCAGCAGGTCGAACTCGACCTGGGTCCGGCCTTCCCACGAGCGCTCGTCACGGGTGTAACGCAAACCGGCGCCGAGGGTGAACTTGTCGGTCACCTTCCAGGTGAGGTCGGCAAAGCTCGCCAAGGAGTCGGAATCCTGTGCATTGCACAGGATTGAGGGGCTGTTGTTGAAAAACTGTGGCGGGAGGCCCAGCGAACCAAAATCAACAATCATGTCCACGAAGCCCAGCACCTGGACGACGCAGAAGGCCGCGTCGTTGGTCTGCTGGAAGGCGCCGACCACGTAGTTGAAGGCACCCTCGTTGTTGGAGGCCAGCCGAACCTCGAACTGGGTCGTCTCGCGGGTGGTGTCACGCGTCGCGTCGAACAGCGACAGCACCGAGCCGTCCACGGTGTTCACCGGCGCAGCGCCCGTGTAGGTGTTGGGCAGGTGCTCTTCCTGGTCGCGCTTGCCGGCCACCGCGAACAGCGTATGGCTGCCGAGGTCCCATTCCAGGTTGGCGTAGATGCCATCGACGTCGATGCGCTGGCCCTTCTGCATGTCGATCAGGAAGCCTGAACGCTGCGAGGAGGCCATGTTGTCCAGCGGGTCACCCGAGGGACGCGTCACCCCCAGGAAGTTCCACAGATAGGGACCGTCCGGAGGCGTGTCGTTGTAGGAAGGCACGGCGTCCGACTTGTCGCGCATGTACTCGTACTGCAGCAGCACAGTGACGTCGTCCGAAGGGTTCCACTGGGCCTTGATGCGGCCGTTGACGATATCATCGCCGCCGATGCTCTTGCCCGCGCCGAAGCCCTCACCGGAGGTGCCGGTGATGCCAGGGATGTTGAATGGGGTGAACGGGGCGGGCACGAAAGTGTTCAACGGACCGTAGTCCGCGCCCAGCTTGTAGTAGCCGTCGGACTTGTTATAGGAGGCGGCCACGCGGACCGAGAACACGTCCTCGATCACCGGCAGGTCGACGGCCGCCTGCACGCGCTGGCTGTTGAAGCTGCCGTAGCTCAGGCGCACGTCGGCGCCGAACTCGTTCATGTCCGGCCGCTTGGTGCGGATCTGCACCGCACCGCCGGTGGTGTTTTTGCCGAACAGGGTGCCCTGCGGTCCACGCAGCACCTCGACACTCTGGATGTCGAAGGTGTCGAGCAGCTGGGTCTGCACGGAGGGCATCACGAAGTCGTCCACCTGCACGCCGACCGGCGAATCCTGGTAGACGATGATGTCGGTGACGCCCACACCACGCATGGCGAAGGACGCCGCGTTGAACGCAGTGATGCGCGAGGCCGAAAAGCCCGGCACCGACGAGGCGATGGCCGAGATGTCCTTGGCCACGAACTGGTCGATCTGGGTGGCGGTCACGGCGGTCACCGAGACCGGCGTGGTCTGCAGGTCGGTCTCCGATGCGCTGCGCGTCGCGGTGACCATGACCTCTTCGAGTGTTGCGGGCGCGCCCTCCTGGGCAATCGCCACACCAGTGAAACCGACGGCGGATGCGCCAGCGAAAACGGCGGCCTTGAGCGAACGGGCTACAGCCTGCCTCAACGCGATGGACATAGATTCTCCCTCCAGGGGATTGGTCATTGGGAAACAATAGATTAGGCCACAAAGTGAAAAAGTCAAAGCTTCCGGTTTTGCGTGCGAAGGTTTTGCGGCGCATTACCTCTGTCTTTGACATAAATTGCTGTTTACGGGTCAGCGGCGTCCCCCGCAGCGCGTCCCGGGCTGATGAATGTTGCCAATTCACAACAAATCTGTCGGACTCTCCTTGCAAAACAAACAGTCAGGACTGTTTGCGGGTCACGAGCCTCGGGTATAGTCCGGGGGTCTGTTTCGCGAGGAGGCACCCACCATGTCATTTGATGTACGCATCAACCCCGACGCCCCAGCCGATTCCCTCGAAGCCAAACGACCTGCGGTCGACAACGGCCTGCAGGTTCCGGATCCGGCCCGCTACTACGCCCGCGAATTCATGCAAAAGGAGTGGGAGCGGCTGTGGCCCCGGGTCTGGCTGCTGGCAGGAGTCACCTCGGACCTCCCTGAGGAAGGCGACTACGTCACCTTCGATTTCGGCCACGAGCAGTTCCTCCTCGTCCGCCAGGAGGATGGCGGCATCAAGGCGTTCTACAACGTCTGCCCGCACCGGGCCAATCGCATCGCGCTGAACGAGCGTGGCAGCGTGGCCCAATTCACCTGCGCGTTCCATGGCTGGCAGTTCCACTGCGACGGCAGGCTGAAGGGCATCACCGACGAGGAGACCTTTGCGCCCGCCCTCGTCGCCCACCGCCCAGGCATGACCGAGGTGCGCTGCGATCACATCGGCGGCCTGATTTTCATCAACATGGATGGCAAGGCCCCGCCGCTCAAGCAGTGGATCGGGCTGCCCGAGGGTTACATCGAGAACTACCAGATCGACAAGATGCACTGCGTGCGCCACGTGCGCAGCACCTGGGACGCGAACTGGAAGGTCGGCGTCGATTCGTTCTATGAGACCTACCACCTGCCGCACATCCATCCGCAGACCCAGGGCGTCATGGACGATTTCAGTCAGCTCGACCTCTACCCCAACGGCTTCCAGCGCATGATCGTGCCCCTGTGCGTGAAGTCCCACCGCATCGCGGACCAGGACACGGTGGACGCCGGCCTGCGCTTCATGATGCAGGACGCCGGCATGGACCCGGACAGCTTCAAGGGCAATGCCCGCGAGGTGCGGGCGGCCGTCCAGCAGTCAAAGCGGGAGCGTGCGAGGCGCCTCGGACTGTCGCATTACGAAAAATTCACCGATGGTCAGCTGACCGACAGCTGGGCCACGGGGTTTTTCCCCAACGTGCAGATCGGCATGCACCCGGAGGGCGTGTTCATCATGCGTTTCCTGCCGCATGCGGATGATCCCACCAAGTTCTACTACGACAACATGACGATGTACCGCTACGTCGACGATCCGAACTACAACGTGCCGGCGTGGATGGGGCTACCCGAGGGGATCGACGTCACCGGGCGGGTGCGCGCGAATATCGAACACGTGCCCGAGGGCACCAAGCCGGACCTCGGCGAGGTGCTGGACCAGGACGTGGAACTGGTAGCGGCCGTGGGCGCGGGTTCCCGCTCGCGAGGCTTCCGCGGGCCGCTGTGGGGCGAGCAGGAAGTCCGCATCCGGCACTATCACCGGGAAATCGACCGCTACGTCAACGGCGAGAAGTAAGCAACACCCAGCTCGCCTCACCCTCCTGCACGACCCGCCCGTCACGCGCCAGCTTGATGAGGTGGGCGTGCAGGGAAAAGGCCGCCAGCTCGTGCAGGGCCGGGTCGACGTCCGCGTACACTTCGGGCAGGAGCCGCTCCAGGGCCGATACGCCCAGCCTGGCCAGGGCCTCCACCACCCTGGCTTCACGCCCCATGCGGTGAGCCACCAAACGGTCGATCACCCCGCTCGGGTCGGTGAGGGGCGGCCCGTGACCCGGTGCGATCCAGGTGACCGGCAGGGCCTTAAGGCGCTGCAGGGACTCCAGGTAATCACCCATGGATCCATCGGGCGGCAGGATCACCGGCGATACGTGCCCCAGGATGTGATCGCCCGTGAACAGCACGCCCTGCTCCTCCAGCAGGAAGCAGAAATGATTGGAGGCATGCCCGGGCGTGGCCACACAACGCAGGGCCAGGCCTGCCGCCAGGATTCGCTCGCCGTCGACCGGCTGCAGGTCCGGCCGGAAGCGCAAGTCCTGGCGGCCATCATCGGGCGCCAGGGCTCCCACCACCGTGGCACCGGTTGCGCGCCGGATGGCGCGGGCCGCCGGTGAATGATCAGCATGGGTATGCGTGACCAGCACCCAGGCAATCCGACCCTCGCCAGCTGCGAGCAGCGCGTCGACGTGGTCAGGCAGGTCAGGTCCCGGATCGATCAGGATTCGCTCCTCCTCGCCCAGCAGGTAGCTGTTGGTGCCAGGTCCGGTAAACGGCCCGCCATTCGCCGCCACGACCCGGCGCAGGCCGGGAGACAATTCGACCACCTGGCCGGGCGTGAAATCGGCGAGCGCGGAACCCTGCTGCATGCACTCACTATACCGTCGCCGCCCGGCCGCTGAGGTAAACTCAGCTCTCCAACCACGTCGAGGAGACGCGACATGCGCATCATCGCCACCAGCCTGACCACCCTGGCCTGCGCCCTGCTGGCCGCCACCGCAGGGGCAACCTGCGTGTATCCCCGTCCGCCGGAGAACCTGCCAGATGGGGCCACGGCGACCCTTGACCAGATGGTGGCGGCGCAGACCGCGGTCAAGCAGTTCGACAAGGACATCGCCGCCTACAACGCCTGCCTCGACATGGAACTGCAGTCCATCATGGCCAGCACCGAACTGAACGACGCGCGCAAGGCGGAACTCCAGGCCATGCAGGCCAAGAAGAACAACGCCGCCGTCGACGAGGCGCAGTCCGTGGCCGATCGCTTCAACGAGCAGCTGCGGGCCTACAAGGCGGCCAACCCCAAGTAGGCTGGCCGTCCCCGCATGACCGAGGCCACGATCACGCCACTACCGGTCGCAGACCGCTCGCCCCAGGACCGTCTGGGGCGGACCCTGCGCGACTTGCGCATCTCGGTCATGGACCGCTGCAACTTCCGCTGCCCTTACTGCATGCCCCGGGAAACCTACGGTGATCACTACCGCTTCCTGTCCTCGACCGAGCGGCTGGACTTCCAGGAGATCACTCGCCTGGCGCGCCTGTTCGTGGCGCTCGGCACCCGTAAGCTCCGGCTCACCGGCGGCGAACCGCTGCTGCGCACGGGCATCGCCGACCTGGTGGGCGAGCTGTCCACCATCGAGGGGCTCGAGGACCTGGCACTGACCACCAACGGCATCCTGCTGGCGGACCAGGCGGTCAGGCTCAAGGCCAACGGCCTGAAGCGGGTGACGGTCAGCCTCGACAGCCTCGACCCGGCCACGTTCCGCGCCCTGAGCGGTGGCTTCGATGGCCTCGAGCGGGTGCTGGAGGGCATTGCCGCCGCCCAGGAGGCCGGGCTCGGGCCCGTGAAGGTGAACACCGTCGTGCAGCGCGGGATCAACGAGGACTCCATCCTGCCGCTGGTCGAGCGTTTCCGCGGCACCGGCGTGGCCATCCGCTTCATCGAATACATGGACGTGGGGACCTGCAATCGCTGGGACGCCTCGCGGGTGGTTCCCTCCGCAGCGATCAAGCAGCTGCTGGAATCGAGGTGGCCGCTCGAGGCGGTGGACCCGGCGCATCCGGGCGAGGTCGCGGAGCGCTATCGCTTCGCGGACGGCGCCGGCGAGGTCGGCTTCATCTCATCGGTGTCGCAGCCGTTCTGCGGCGCCTGCAACCGGGCCAGATTGTCCTCCGAGGGCGTCCTCTACACCTGCCTGTTCGCCGGCACCGGACAGGACCTGCGAGGACCCCTGCGCGGCGGCGAGGACGATGGAGCACTGCTGGAGCGGATCCGCTCGGCCTGGACCGCGCGTGAGGATCGCTACAGCGAGTTGCGGGCGATCGGCCTTCACCGGC
>JAUMBX010000240.1:0-6149 GCA_032119515.1 Steroidobacteraceae bacterium
CAAGACCTTCTCGACGCCCCATGGCGGCGGCGGTCCTGGTTCCGGCGCAGTGGGTGTGTCGGAGCGCTTGCGTCCCTTCCTGCCGGTGCCGGTGGTGGGCGGCGAGGGCGGGCGCTACCGCTGGCTGGACGAGCGAGACCTGCCGCAGACCATCGGCAGGTTGTCGGGTTTCATGGGTAATGCGGGGGTCCTGCTGCGAGCCTATGTCTACATGCGCATCCTCGGTCGCGAGGGCATGCGCGAGGTCGCCGAGTATTCCACCCTCAATGCCAACTACCTGCTGGCGAGGCTCAGGGCGATCGGTTACGAGCCGGCCTATCCTGGGCGGCGAGCCAGTCATGAGTTCATCATCACCCTCAAGCGTCAGGCCCGTGAGCAGGGGGTCACCGCCATGGACTTCGCCAAGCGGCTGCTGGACCATGGTTACCATGCGCCGACCACCTACTTCCCGCTGCTGGTTCCCGAGTGCCTGTTGATCGAGCCCACTGAGACCGAGGCGCGCGAGGAACTGGATGGCTTCGTTGCCGCCATGGCCAGCCTGCTCGAGGAAGCCAGTCGCGATCCCGAGAAGCTGAAGGGTGCGCCCTGGACCACGCCCGTACGTCGGCTCGACGACGTCCGTGCCGCCCGTCAACTCGACCTGACCTGGCAGCCGGGCCCGGGCGCCTGAGGAGATTGTCATGACTGCGCTGATCTGCGGCTCGCTGGCCTACGACACCGTGATGGTGTTCCAGGGCCGCTTTCGCGAGCACATCCTGCCCGACCGCATCCACATGCTGAACGTGGCCTTCCTGACCCCGACACTCAAGCGCAATTTTGGCGGCTGCGCGGGTAACATCGCCTACAACCTGAACTTGCTGGGTGGCGACGGACATGCCTGCGGCGCTGTGGGTCACGACTTCGGTCCCTATGCGGCGTGGCTCGCTGAAAACGGCCTGTCCGACCGCTTCCTCAAGGTCTGTCCGGAGCACTACACCGCGCAGGCCTACATCACCACCGACCTCGACGACAACCAGATCACGGCCTTTCACCCCGGCGCGATGAACCTGTCGCATACGATCGATGTTCCCCGTGGGGCAGGCATCTCCATCGGCATCCTGGCGCCGGACGGGAGGGAGGGCATGGTGTCCCATGCCGAGCAGTTCGCCGCCGCCGCAATTCCTTTCATCTTCGATCCCGGTCAGGCGATGCCCCTGTTCGGCCAGCAGGACCTCGATCTTTTCCTGGATCAGGCGACCTGGGTCGCGGTCAATGACTATGAGGGTCAGTTGCTGCAGGAACGCACCGGGCTGGGGCCGCAACAGGTGGCCGATCGCGTGCGGGCCTACATCGTCACCCGCGGCGCCCAGGGTTCACTGATCCATCTGCCGGGTGGTAAAAGCCTGGAGATTCCGCCGGTGAAGACCGTCAAGGTCGCGGATCCCACCGGCTGTGGCGATGCCTATCGGGCGGGTCTGCTCTACGGACTGGCCCGCGGCCTGGACTGGGATACCACTGGCCGGGTGGCGTCGCTCATGGGCGCACTCAAGATCGCCTGCCATGGCACCCAGAATCATCGCTTCACTCGCGAGGAATTCACCGAGGCATTCCGGCGGGAATTCGGCTACGGGTTGGACTGAGCGAGTGGCTTCCGCGCGGGCAAGGCTCGGCGTGCTGCTGCTCGTCCTCGTGCCGGGGGCGGGAAGCGCGTTGGCTGCGGACTGGGCCCGCACGCTGGAGCGGGTGGCGCCATCGGTCGTGGCGATCCAGGTCGATGCCGCCCGGGCCTTCGACACGGAGTGGAACGTCTCCACCCAGGCGACCGGCTTCGTGGTGGACGCCCAGCGTGGCCTCATCCTGACCAATCGTCACGTGGTCACGCCCGGTCCGGTCACCGCCAGGGCGATCTTCCAGAACCGCGAAGAAGTGGTCCTGCAGCCGGTCTACCGCGACCCGGTGCACGATTTCGGCTTCTATCGCTACGACCCGGCCAGCCTGCGCTTCGCGGCACCGCGTTCGCTGCGCCTGCATCCAGAGGGAGCGCGGGTCGGCACGGACATACGTGTGCTCGGCAACGATGCCGGGGAGCAGTTGTCGATCCTCGCCGGCACGCTCGCCAGGGTGGACCGGGAGGCCCCCGAATACGGTCCCGGCAAGTACAACGACTTCAACACCTTTTACCTGCAGGCGGCCTCGAGCACCTCGGGCGGCTCTTCCGGCTCGCCGGTGATCGACGTCTCGGGCCGGGTGGTGGCCCTGAATGCCGGTGGCTCGACTGGAGCGGCCTCCAGCTTTTATCTGCCGCTCGCCCGGGTGGCGAGGGCGCTGTCGCTGCTGCAGTCGGGCCAGCCCGTCTCGCGAGGCACCCTGCAGGTGGTCTTTCGCTATACGCCCTATGACCAGCTGCGCCGGCTCGGCCTGTCGGCCGTGACCGAGCGCCGGCATCGCGAGCGCTTTCCCGCCCGCACCGGCATGCTGGTGGTGGCCGAAGTCCAGCCGGGCAGCGAGGCCGCCGGGCAGCTGCAGGTGGGCGACATCCTGACCGCGGTCGATGGCAGCCCGGTCGCCGAGTTCGATGCCCTGGCCACGAGGCTCGACGCTGCGGTGGGTGAGCGGCTCAGCGTCGAGCTCGAGCGGGACGGTGCCGCCCGCAGCCTGGACCTGCAGGTTGTCGACCTCGAGACGCTCTCGCCTGCGAGCCTGCTCGAGCTCGGCGATACCGTCCTGCACGATCTGTCCTGGCAGATGGCCCGTCACCTGAACCTGCCGGTGCAGGGCGTCTACGTGGCGAACCCAGGCTTCCTGCTGACCCAGGCCTCCGTGCCGAGAGGCGCACTGATCCAGGAGTTTGACGGCAGGCCCGTCCCGACGCTCGACGACCTGGTGAGCGCGCTGACCGGGGTGGCCCAGGACCAGGTCGTGCAGCTCCGTTACGTCAGACCCGAGGAGCCGGTCAGTCCACGCGTGAGTGCCGTGCGCATGGACCGGCGCTGGTTTCCCGCCAGGACCTGCAGTCGTGATGATGCGGTCGGACGCTGGCCCTGTCGCGACTTGCCGGAGCCGCGGGAAGCAGAGCCGCGCCAGGCCGGCCAGACGGCCTCCACCCGCTTCGACGCCCTGGGCGATCCGGTGCTCGACGCGCTGGCCCCTTCGCTGGTGCAGGTCCGTTTCGACATGCCGTACTCGGTCCTCGGCATCACCGAGCGCAATTACCGCGGCACGGGACTCATCCTGGATGCGCGTCGCGGGCTGGTGCTGGTGGATCGCAACACGGTGCCGACCTCGCTCGGTGTCGCACGGCTGACCTTCGCCTCCACGCTTGAGCTGCCGGCGCGGGTGGCCTGGATCCACCCGCTGCATAACCTCGCACTCCTGACCTACGACCCGCGGGAGCTCGGTGACACTCCGGTCAGGTCGGCGCGACTCGGGGCCGGCGCCCTGCGGGCGTCGGACGAAGTCTGGGCGGTGGGCTTCAAGGCCGACGGTCGTCTGGCGGGGCAGGTGAGTCGGGTTGCCTCGCTGGATCCCGTGGACTTTCCGATCTCGCGCACGCTGGGCTTCCGCGAGGCCAACCTGGAAACGCTGCGACTGGTGAACGGGCCGGTGGATTTTGATGGCGTGCTGGCGGACGCAGCGGGGGCGGTGCAGGCCATCTGGGCCACCTTCGCTTATCAGGATGGCCGTCGGGTCGCGCAGGTCGGTCAAGGCATCGGCATCGACGTCGTGAAGACGCTGCTTGGGGCCTATGACCGGGACGGCATCGTGCGGAGCCTCGAGGTGGAGTGGCGCCCGGTCTCGCTGGCGGCCGCCCGTCAGATGGGCCTCGACGATGTATGGACCGGGCGGATCAGCGAGCATTCTCCCACCCGACGCTCGCTGCTGATGGCTGAACGGGTCGTGGCTGGCTCCCCGGCTGCGGGCCTGGTCGAGCCCGGAGACCTGCTGCTGGCCATCGACGGAGAAGTCGTGAACACCTTCCCTGAGGTGGAGGCAGCGACCCGGCCGGGCCTGCGTCGCTTGCTGGTGTGGCGCGCGGGTGGCGAGGTGACCCTGGACGTGGAGCCGGTCGACTGGTCGGGTGCCGACCTGGAGCGGGTGCTGGTCTGGTCCGGGGCTACGCTGCACGATCCGCATCGGGCGATGTCGGCGCAGCGCGGCATCGAGGCCAGCGGCGTCTTCGTCGCCTACTTCATGTTCGGTTCTCCCGCGAGTCGCTTTCGCCTGCTGGCGGGTCGCCGCATCACCGAGGTCGACGGGCGACCCGTGTCCGGCCTCGACGGTTTTCTGGCCGAGGTGGCCGACCGACCCGATGGCAGTTCGCTCAGGCTGAAGCTGGTGGACTGGAACGGGACACCGGAGCTGATCACGCTGACCCTCGACGAGCATTACTGGCCGGCCTATCTGCTTGAGCGTGGCAACGACGGATGGATGCGCCGCAGGCCATGAATCCGATGGCAGGACCCGCCGAGGTGGCGCGGGCGGCGGACGTGCTGCGCTCCGGAGGCCTCGTGGCCTTCCCCACTGAGACCGTCTATGGCCTGGGCGCCGACGCCCGTAATCCGGAGGCGCTCAGGCAGGTCTATCGCCTGAAAGGGAGGCCCTCCAGCCATCCACTGATCGTGCACCTCGCTTCGGTGGACCAGCTCGATGACTGGTCCAGCCAGATACCGCCCGTGGCCAGGGCGCTCGCTGAACGATTCTGGCCCGGGCCACTGACCCTGGTGTTGCAACGCGCCGCCTCGGTGCCGGACGAGATCACGGGTGGCCAGGACAGCGTGGCGCTGCGGGTACCCGCCCATCCTGTGGCGCGGGCCCTGCTGGAGGCCTTCGGTGGGGGTATCGCGGCGCCTTCGGCGAATCGGTACGGGCGCGTCAGCCCCACGCGCTCGGCGCACGTACGCGCCGAGTTCGGCCCGGACGCGCCGCTGATCCTCGAGGGAGGAGATTGCCAGGTGGGCCTGGAGTCGACGATCGTGGCTTGCCTCGACGGCCGGGTCGTCCTGCTCCGGCCAGGCGCCATCACCGTCAGTCAATTGCGCGAGGTGGCCGGGACGGTCGAAGCGCCGAGTGGCGCAGAGCCCCGGGCGCCGGGTGATCAGGCCAGTCACTATGCGCCGGCTACGCCGGTCCGGATCGTGGCGGCCGGTGCGGCAGCCGGAGGCGTTGCCGGTGAGGGACTGGCGGTGTTGGCTCGACGGCCACCGCCACCAGGCTGCACTGCCCTGGCCTGGCGCCAGTTGCCGGAGACCCCGGCAGAGTATGGACGGGCGTTGTACGCCGCGCTGCGTGAGCTCGACCAGACCGGAGCCGAGGCCATCCTGGTCGAGGCGGTGCCGGCCGGCGAGGATTGGGCCGCGGTGGCCGATCGACTCGCGCGCGCGGCCTTCAGCGCAGCTTGATCGTCTCGTCGAGCTGGCCGTTGATCCGCGCGATGTCGATGGGTGCCAGGGTGCCTGCCGCCAGCTGCAGGCGCAGCACGTTCAGCAGGTAGTCGTAACGGCTGCGGGCATAGTTGGTCTGGGCGTCGAACAGACGGCGCCGCGCTTCCAGCACGTCGACCGTGGTGCGGGTTCCCACTTCATAGCCTGCCTCGGTGGCCTCCAGGGCAACCTGCGCCGAGTCCACCGCCTGGCGCAGCGCCTGTACGCGGGACATTTCCGACATCACTCCGAGGTAGGCATCGCGGGTCGCCCGCTCGGTTTCGCGCGCGGTCCGCTCGAGGCGCTCACGGGCGGCCCGATGACGATACTCGGCCTCACGCACGCGCGAGGACACGGCACCCCCGCTGTACAGCGGCAGGGTGAACTGCAGCGACACGGTGGTGTCGTCCGTGTCGCTGTCGAGCGTGTTGACGTTGCTGATGGGCTGGCCGGTGACCGGGTCCGTGTAGGAGAAGCGCCGGCTGCCGGTCACGTCCGTATTGCCCTTGGCGAACACCAGGTCGAGACGCGGATAGCGCCCGCCCTGCTGCAGATTGATGTTGTCGCGGGTGATCTCCGCAGCCACCCTGCTGGAGCTCAGGCGCAGGTTCTGCTCCATGGCCAGGCGGACCCAGTTGTCTTCGTCAGCCGGGTCGGGTGCAGCGAGCGCCAGTCCTTCGCCGGGGCGCGACAGTTCGTCGAAGCGGTCACCGGTGAGTTCCCGCAGGAATTCCTGCTGGGTGGCCAGGT
>JAUMBX010000240.1:6159-9789 GCA_032119515.1 Steroidobacteraceae bacterium
TGCCGGCGATGACCGCGGCAAGGGCAGAGTCGTAGCCTGCCTGTGAATCCTTGACGTCGGTGATGGCGATGAGGCCCACCTCGAAACGCTTCTCGGCCTGCTCCAGCTGGCGCTTGAGTGCCTCGAGCGTGGCTTGGGCCGCGTCCAGGGTGTCCTTGGCCGCCAGCACGTTGAAGTAGCGCTCGGCGGAGCGCAGCATGAGGTCCTGCTGGGCGGCCTGATAATCGAGTTCTGCCTGGGCGACTTCCTTGCCGGAGAGGCCCAGGTTCACCCAGTTCTCCCAGCGGAACACCGATTGCCGCAGGCTGAGGTCCCAGTTGCGGGTCTCCGCATCGCTGCTGGTACGGCTGACCAGCGTGACGATGTTGCCGCTGCCGTCGAAGCCTGCGAAGGGGTTTGCCCCCGTGGCCTCCCGCTCGTTGTAGCCGGCCGAGGCCTCGACCTGGGGCAGCAGGGCCGCCAGGGCCTGCGGCCGGGACTCCAGTGCAGCAAGCCGGTTGGCCTCTGCCTCCCGGATCAGGGGATCGTTCTGCAGGGCGCGTGCGTAGACCTCGGCGAGGTCCGCCCCCGCGGCCAGCCCGGGCAGGCTCAGGGCCAAACCCGCGAGCAGCGACAACAATCTGGCATTCATCGTTTTTTCCAAGGCGTTACGGCTGGGTAGTGCAGTGTTGTATTACAGTATAACACTAGCTCTTCAAAAGTTGAACCGGCTGGGTCTTGACGCCCCGACCATGGCCGGCACGTTGGTCTCAAAGACCGATTCACGCAGGAATTCGTTCCCGCTGGTTCGCGTGACCAGCAGGGCCTGCATCACTGGTGCCTCCCCGACCACCAGCAGTGCGCGCCCCCCCGGCCGCAGTGCCCGCTCGAAGCGCGGGTCGTAGACCGGCAGCGAGGCGGTGACGACCACCACGTCGTAGCAGTCGACCGTGTCGAGCTGGCAGGCGTCGGCAACCTCGACGGAGACGTTTCGGACGGTCAGGTCATGCAGCGCACGCTGCGCGCTGCGGGCGAGGTCGTCGTGGATCTCGATGGAGGTCACCTGTCGGGCCAGGCGCGCCAGGCAGGCGGTCAGGAATCCGCTGCCCGTGCCGACTTCCAGCACGGTCTCGGTCTCCGCCGCCGCGACGGCCTGCAGGATCCTGCCGTCCACCTTGGGCGCCAGCATGACCTGGTCGTGCCCCAGCGGGATCTCGGCGTCGGCAAAGGCCACTTCCCTGAAGGCTGCGGGCACGAAGCGCTCTCGCGGGACTGCGAACATGGTTTCCAGGATGCGATCGTCCAGCACGTCCCAGGCCCGGACCTGCTGATCGACCATCTGTCGCCGGGCCGTTTCCACGGAGCTCATCATTGGCAGGGGGTCCTGTGTCTGCAAGGAGTTTCTTGGCGTCGGGCGCCGCAGGTTACGGCCTGTGGAGCCGACCGACAAGGGTGATTGACAGCCACATTATGGTGAAAACGGCCGGGTCCCTCCAGCGCGTTCGGCTATGCTCGCAGCAGAGCGCCGATAACAGCGCCGGGAACGGGGCGGAAGCGCGGGAAGGGCTTCCGTGAAGGGTGTACCGAGCGATGAGTGGTGTCGAGTGGGTCGGCCCCCTGCTGACTGCCTTGGCGATCCTGCTGCTGGCGATCGTCATGGTCATGCAGTGGCGGCAGGCGCGCGAAACTGGCGGAGAAGCCGGGATCAGGGACGGTGCGGCCGGAGCCGCTGCCGGACTCGACCGCGCGGCGGTGGAAGCGCTGGCCGCTTCGGTCAGCGAGCCCGTGTTCATCCATGGTGAGCGGATCGAGGCTGTCAATGAGGCGTTCTGCGCACTGACCGGCCTGGCCCGCGAGCAGGTCATCGGTCGCCGCATCGACGAAGTGGTGGACCCTCGCTACAGCAGGCTGATCGGCAAGCAACTGGCCTTGCGGCTCGCCGGAGGGGATGCGCCCGAGTTTGCAGAAGTCGAGATCATCGATCCCTTCGGGCAGGTCACCCGCCTGGAGTTGAAGGCCTCCACCCTGGAGGTAGGCGGGGAGCGGCTGGCCCTGTTCTCGGCCGCCGAGATCATGCGTATCGATCACGAAGCCCCTGCCCGGGTGGAACTGGACCCGCGAGCGCAACTGGCGCTGCAGTCGGTGGACGCGGCCCTGCTGGTGACCGATGCGACAGGCCGGATCGATTTTGCCAATCCGCTGGCGGAAGAGTGGTGTGGCCTGCCTGCCAGCGCCATGCGCGGCAAGCGGCTGGCCGAGCTGGTGCATTTCATCGATCCGCTGGATCGGCGGCAGCTGCCGGATCCACTCGAGCAGGCCATCACCTCGCGCGCCGGCGTGGTCCTGGCTGGGGGCGCCCTGCTGGTGTCCCAATCCACCGGTGTCGAGCGGGGCATCGATGTCCGGGTCTCCGTGATGCCCGGGACCACCGACCGGCCCGCCGGCGCGGTGGTGCTGATGCAGGGCCGCCAACCGCCGGTCGCCGCGGCCCTGCCCGAGGAGATGGCACCCCCCGTGGACGTGGCCGGCTATCAGTCGACCCACGATCCCCTCACCGGCCTGGCCAATCGGCGCGGCTTCGAGCAACACCTGTCCGAGCTGCTGGCGAGGAATCGCGACCACCGGCGCGGCCACGTATTGTGCCGAATGGATATCGAGCGCATGCCCGGCATCAACGACGCCCACGGCCGCGAGGCGGGTGATCTCATGCTCAAGGAATTGTCCCGGGTCATGCGGATCGGGTTGCGTGACTCCGACCCGCTCGGCCGGGTGGGCGGGGCCAGGTTCGCCCTGCTGCTGCCCGGCTGCCCGCTGGACAAGGGCCTGCAGGTTGCCCGCGAACTGGCCCGGCGCGTCGAGGCACATCGAGTGAACTGGAAAGGGCAGGTCCTGAGTGCAGGGGCCACGATCGGCGTGCTGGAAATGCTGCGCCCGAGCGGGTCCGCCGGCGAGCTGCTCGACGCCGCCGATGCCGCCTGTTTTGCCGCGCGGGCCACCGGCGGCAAGGTCACGGTGCGCACCGTCGAGGACGCCCGCAACTCGACGCTGGCCGGGGAGGGCGATGCCCTGCGGCAGCTGCAGCTGGCGCTCAGTGAGGATCGGGGCCTGTTGTTCGTCCAGCCGATCCAGGCGGCCGGGGCCGGAGTGAGCGGAGGCCCGGAACTGGAGGTGCTGCTGCGCTTTCCCGACGCAGAGGGCCATCCCGCCTCGCCGGTCGAGTTCATTCGTGCCGCGGAGCGGCACCAGTTGCTGGGGCAGCTCGACCGGTGGGTCGTGCGCCGGGTCCTCGAGGAGGTGGCCGGCGGGGGCATCCGCCTGTCGGAGGGCCGCAGCGTGTCCGTCAACCTGTCGGGGGTGACCATGGCGGACCCGACCTTTCTCGACTACGTGGTGGAAACCCTGGACCGCACCGGCGTGGCGGCGGAACGGCTGTGCTTCGAGGTGGGTGAGGCTGCAGTCATCAGGCATCTCGACGTGGCTCGCCGCTTCATCGAGGTCCTGCACGGCATGGGATGCCAGTTCGCCCTGGATGATTTCGGTAACGACGTGGGCAGCCTGGCCTACCTGCGCAGCCTTGCGCCCGACTACATCAAGATCGACGGGACCTTTACCCGCAACCTCGCGCGCGACGCCGTCAGCCGGGCCATGGTG